>DATHZU010000404.1:0-9290 GCA_035458445.1 Thermohalobaculum sp.
ACGGGCAAACAGCGCGTGCAGCAGCCGGTTTGTGAGGGCGTGCCCGGCCTTGTGCCCTACATAGCGGCCGATGACCGGCGCCCCCGCGAGCGCGAGATCGCCGACCGCATCCAGCATCTTGTGGCGCAGGAACTCGTCCGGATGACGCAGTCCGCCCTGGTTCAGGACCCTTCCCCGGTCGATCACGACGGTGTTCTCGAGGCTGCCACCGCGACCGAGACCCATGCGGCGCAAATGCTCGACCTCAGAAAGAATCGCGAAGGTTCGGCTGTCGGACAGCTCGGCGGCGATGGCGGAACCGGCCAGAACCAGCGCCTTTCGCTGCCTGCCGATCGCCGGATCGGTGAAGTCCACGGTGAAGTCCATCTCGAAGCGCGGCGCGGGCAGCAGCGCCGCCCGGCGGCCGCCGAACAGCACCTCGACCGGCTTCAGGATCCGGATCGCCGGGGCGAGCCCCGGCAGCCCTGTGAAGCCCGCTGCGATGAATGCCCGCAGGAATGGCAGGGCGCTGCCATCCATGGCGGGCACCTCCGGCCCGTCCAGTTCGATCAGGGCATCGGTGATGCCGGCACCGCCAAGTGCGGCCATCAGATGCTCGACGGTGGCGACCGAGACTCCGTCGGCGTTCGCCAGGCAGGTACTGCGCAGCGTCCCGCAAACCATGTCGTGCCGCGCCGGGACCGGTCCGGCGCCGGCGGAAAGATCGGTGCGGCGGAACAGGAGCCCGGTGCCCGCCCGGGCGGGCGAGACAGTCAGGCTCGCCGCCTGCCCGCAATGCAGGCCGACGCCGCGGAAATGAACTGCAGTGGCGATGGTTCTGCGCATGTGCTTTCGCCGCCGGACCCGCCCCGCGCAAGGCGCGCGCGTGGTGGCCGGATATCCCTCACGCTGCTGCTCGTTGCCCATCAGGTACCCGAGGACGCAGCGCGGCTCAAGTCACGCTTTGTGACCGCAAGTAATACTGGGTCGAGTGGGACAGGCCTGGCCCGGCGCCCGCGAAACGCGAAAGGGCCGCCCCGATCGGGGCGGCCAAGTCGCAATGAAAAGGCTGTCGTCCGGCGGCGTCAGTTTGCCTGGCGGCGCAGGAAGGCCGGGATCTCGCCCTCGTCCTCGTCCATGTGGCGGGCCTGGGGCGCCGCCTCGGCGGGCTGCGCCTGGTGACCGCCGGCGACCCGGTTGATCAGCTTGTTGATCGCGAACAGACCCGACCGGGCAGGCTGGCCACGGCCTTCGGCCTCGGCCACGGTCGCAGGCGCCGGGCGGCGCTCGCCGGCCAGGGTGGGCTCGGCGCGCGGCCGGGGTTCCGGCTCGCGCTCGGCGCGAAGCTCCTGCGCAGGAGCGGCGTCGAACAGGCTCGGCTCGTCGTCGATCACCCGCATGGTCCGGGTGGCGCCGTCGTCCTCGCGCTGCGCCCGGGCAGCCATCGCCCGCTGGCGGACCTCCTCGGCCCGGGCCCGGATGTCGTCGGGCGACGGTGCCTTGTAGGCCTGCGCCTCGACGCTGGCCGGTGCGGCGGCGGCCATCTCGACCACCTCGGCCTCGGCCACCGGCTCGGCGGCAGGCCGGGCTTCGGCCATAGCAGGCTCGGCGGCGGTCTCGGCCACCGGCTCGGGGCGGCGTTGTCCGGCGCGCAGCGCCGACATCATGCCCGGATCGGTCGCCTGCGGCTTGCGGCGCGGCAGGCTCTCGAGCGGCGGGCGCGCGGCGATGCTGTCGGCGTCGATGCCGGTCGCGACCACCGAGACCCGCATGCGGCCCTCCATGTCGGGATCGATGGCCGAGCCGAACTTGATCATCGCGTTCGGGTCGACTTCTTCCTTGATGCGGTTCGCCGCCTCGTCCATCTCGAACAGCGTCAGGTCGTAGCCGCCTGTGATGTTGATCAGCACGCCGCGAGCACCCTTGAGGCTGACCTCGTCCAGCAGCGGGTTGGCGATGGCCTTCTCGGCGGCGTCGATGGCCCGGGTCTCGCCGTCGGCTTCGCCGGTGCCCATCATTGCCTTGCCCATCTCCTCCATGACGGAGCGGACATCGGCGAAGTCCAGATTGATCATGCCGGGCCGCACCATCAGGTCGGTGACGCCCTGCACGCCCTGGTACAGCACGTCGTCGGCCATCTGGAAGGCTTCGACGAAGGTGGTCCGCTCGGACGCCACCTGGAACAGGTTCTGGTTCGGGATCACGATCAGGGTGTCGACGACCGCCTGCATCTCGGCCACGCCCTGCTCGGCCAGCGTCATGCGCCGGGTGCCCTCGAACTGGAACGGCTTGGTCACCACGCCGACGGTCAGGATGCCCATTTCGCGGGCCGCGCGGGCCACGATGGGGGCCGCCCCGGTGCCGGTGCCGCCGCCCATTCCGGCGGTGATGAAGCACATGTGGCAGCCGTCGAGGTGGTTCATGATCTCCTCGATCGACTCCTCGGCGGCCGAGGTGCCGACCTCGGGCTTCGATCCGGCGCCCAGACCCCGGGTGACCCCGGTGCCGAGCTGGATCTTGCGGGTCGCCTTGGAGTGCCCCAACGCCTGGGCGTCGGTATTGGCGGCGATGAACTCGACGCCCTGCAGCTTCTTTTCGATCATGTTGTTGACGGCATTGCCGCCAGCGCCGCCGACACCGAAGACGGTGATCCGCGCACGCAAGTCATGCTCATCGGGTTCACGAAGGTTCAGTACCATAACTCCTGCCTCTTCATTGCTACCGGCCATTTTTTCGGCCTGGTTACTGCTCTCGTTTTTCTTTCACCGTAGCCGAATCCACGGTGCACGTCACGCGCGAATTCACCAACTGGCCTTGAGCCAGCGGATCATTTCGGTCGCCCTGCCCCGCGCCGAGAGCGATCTCGGCGCATCGAAGTCCCAAAGTTCGTCATGCGGCCTGAGCGCATAGGTGGCCAGGCCGACGGCCGCGGAATAGTCCGGGCCGCTGAGCGCCTGCGGCAGCCCGGCGATGCGGATCGGCCGGCCGATGCGGGGGCGCCGGCCCAGGATGCGGGTCGCCATCTCGTCGACACCGGGCATCTGGCAGGACGCCCCGGTCAGCACGTAGCTGCAGCCCGGCATCTCGGTGACCCCCAGTTCGACAAGCCTCTGGCGCAACAGCCGGAATGTCTCCTCGACCCGGGGACGGATGACGCCGATCAGCATGCCGCGGCTGATCTGGCGGCGCTCGGGCGCGTCCTCCTCGCCGATCTGCGGCGCGTCGATCAACTCGCGGTCGTCGGCACCGGTCGAGATCACGCCGCCATAGAGCGTCTTGATCCGTTCGGCGGCGGCGGTGCGCATCATCAGCCCCGCGGCGATGTCGCTGGTCACGTGGTCGCCGCCATAGCGGATCTGCTCGCAGCAGATCAGGTGGTCGCGCAGGAAAACCGAGAACGAGGTCGAGCCGCCGCCCATGTCGATGCAGACCGCGCCGGTGCGCTGCTCGTCCTCGACCAGCGCCGACAGCCCGCTGGCATAGGGCGCCGCGACCACGCCTGCCAGGTCGAGGTCGCATTGCCGGATGCACTCCATCAGGTTCGCCAGTGGTCGGGCGCCGACGGTCATCACATGCATGGCGACGGCAAGCCTGTGCCCGGTCATGCCGCGCGGGTCGGTGATGCCGCTCTGGTGGTCGACGCTGAGCTCGACCGGCTGGGCGTGCAGGATCTGCCGGTCGTCGCCGATCGGCGGCTCGGGACAGGCACCGAGCACGTTCGAGATGTCGCGCTCGGTCACCTGGCCGGTCTCGGTCTCGACCTCGGCCGTGGTCGAGAAGCTCTGCGGCCTGCCGCCGGAGAACGAGACGATCACCTGGTCGACCCGCCCCACCTTGGGCGCCGCCATCTTCTCGGAATTCAGCAGCGCCAGCCGGATCGCCCGGCTGACTTCGTCCATATCGACGATCTCGCCCCGGCGCACGCCGCGCGCCTGCACGGTGCGCGCGCCCACCACCTCGACCGCGCCGAACAGGCTGGTGCCCAGCCGGTCGTGGCGCCCGGCCTCGGCCAGCCGCGCCGGATCGAGCTTGAGCACCAGGCAAGTGATCTTGGACGAACCGATGTCCAGCACCGCCAGGCGCCCGCGCTTGACCGCGGTATGCAGGCGCTGGCGCATGTTCCGGAACGGCATGAGCTGGTTGAAATTCATGTCTTTTCCCCACCAATCACCGAAACGGCACGCCGAATCTGAAACGTCTCCGCGCCCGCCGGGGTCATCCGCAGCGCCGGACGGTCCGGCAGCCGCATGTCGATGACCGCCAGGTCCCGGTCGAGCAGTTCCTCGCCGTAGTGCAGCGCCATCACCCGCGACAGCGCCCGCACCGGTTCGCGGGGCGGAAGCTGGATCACCATGTCCCGGTCCAGCACCAGGTCCCAGCGCCGCGCGCCGACGCGGACGAGCGCGCGCAGCCGCGGCACGATGTCGGCGGCCGAGGCGATCAGGGCCAGCGCCTCGGGCACATTCCGGTCCGCCCCCTCGCCCAGCAGCAGCGGCAACTCGGGGTGATCGAGGCGCGCGCCCGCCGGGCCGATCTCGACCCCGCCCTTGTCGATCAGCACCAGCCTGCCGTCGGCGTGGCGGTGCAGCGCCACCTCGATCCGGCGCACGACAGCGATCCTGAGCGCCCCCTGCGGATCGAACTGCACCGAGGCGCGCTCGACCGCGCCCAGCGCCTCGACCCGGGCGCGGATGTCCTCGACATCCAGCATCAGGGACGAGGTGCCCGGGGCCACGCCCGCCACCTGCCGAACCTCGGCGTTAAGCGCATCGGTGCCGCCCGTGACCTCAACGCCCTTGACCGCGAATTCGGGGCGGGCGGCGACCGCTTCGATCCAACCCGCGACCTTCGCCTCGGCCGCCCCTCGCAGCCGGTCGTCGGCGGCGATCGACCAGCCCGCCAGCCCCAGCGCCAGCAGCGGAAGATAGACCGTCACCAGGTTGCGCAGCAGCGGCTTCGCCCAGGCGCGCTCGATCCGGTAGGTCAGCTTCGAGGGCCCCGGCCCCTTGCGCGGCTCGGCGGCGGGTTTGGCGGGGGGCTCGGCGGCGGGCTTTCGCGGCCGGCGCACTTCGTCCGGGGCGATCCTGGGGGTCATCTCGCGCATGAAGCGTCCCCCACCAGCCAGCTGCACAATTCCTCGAACGGTATGCCGCAATGGGCCGCCTGTTCGGGCGCCAGCGAGACCGGCGTCATCCCGGGCTGGGTATTGGTCTCGAGCAGCACCAGGCCGTCGAGGCCGCGGCTTTCGTCCCAGCGGAAATCGGTGCGGCTGAGGCCGCGGCAGCCCAGCGCCCGGTGCGCCGTTACCGCATGCGCCAGGCAGGCCTCGAAGATCTCCGCGGTGATGTCGGCGGGCAGTTCGTGGCGCGAGCCGCCCTCGGAATACTTTGCGTGGTAGTCATACCAGCCGGTCGTGGCGATGATGTCGGTGACGGTCAGGGCCCGGTCGCCCATCACCGAGGCGGTCAGCTCGCGCCCGGGGATGAAACGCTCGACCAGCAGCACCTCGGGCGCGTCATCGCCCAGCTGCACCGGCGTGTTGGCATGCTCCTGCACGATATGGATGCCGACCGACGAGCCCTCGTTGTTGGGCTTGACCACATAGGGCGGCTCCATCGGGTGGCGGCTGGTCACCTCGGCGCGGGGCACCAGCAGGCTGTCGGTCACCGGCAGGCCGGCGCCGCGGTAGATGTCCTTGGTGCGCGACTTGTCCATGGCCAGCGCCGAGGCCAGCACGCCGGAATGCGTATAGGGGATCCGCATCCATTCCAGGATGCCCTGGACGCAGCCGTCCTCGCCCCAGCGGCCATGCAATGCATTGAAGACCACGTCCGGCGCGGCCTCGCGCAGCGCCTGGGCGACATCGCGCCCGGCATCCAGCTCGGTTACCTCGTACCCGGCGCGACGCAGTGCGCTTGCGCATTCCCGGCCCGATACCAGCGAGACTTCCCGCTCGGCCGAAAGGCCGCCCTTTAGCACCACGACGCGCGGTAATGCCCTGCTCGACATCCGCGCCTCAACTCTCTGGCCCAATCCGATTCGGCTGATTCGCCGCCGGTGATTCGGCCAATGCCGCTTATGCGGTCTCTGATTCGACCAGAGTAACGCCGATGCGCTGGATTTCCCAGCGTAAATCTATGCCTGACTGCGATTTTACCCGCGCGCGTACCAACTCGCCCAAGCCTTCCAGATCGGCGGCGGTGGCATCGCCGGTGTTGATCAGGAAGTTGCAGTGCTTCTCGCTGATCGCCGCGCCGCCGAGCCGCAGACCCCGGCAGCCAGCCTGCTCGATCAGCTTCCAGGCCTTCAGGTCCATCGGGTCCCCGGCCTCGCCGGTCGAGGAATAACCGGCCGGGTTGGCGAAGGTCGAGCCGCAGGAGCGCGTCTTCAGCGGCTGGCTTTCCTCGCGCTTGGCGACAAAACCCTCCATCCGGGCGGCGATTTCAGCCGCGTCGCCCGGACGGCCCTGCAGGGTGGCGGCAACGATCACCGTGTCGGCGGGCAGCGTGGACGAGCGATAGCCAAAGCCGATCTGCTCCGGCGTCAGGACCAGCCGGTTGCCGGCGCGGTCGATGGCCTCGACCTCGGCGACCACATCGGCGGCATAGCTGCCATAGCAGCCCGCGTTCATCCGCACCGCGCCGCCGATGGCGCCGGGGATGGTGCGCAGGAACTCCAGCCCGGCGATCCCGACCTCGGCGGCCTTTTTCGCCACATGGGCATCGAGCGCCGCGGCGCCGGCGCGCAGTCGGTGGCCGTCCAGCGTCTCGATTGCGCTGAAGCCGCGCCCGAGCCTGATCGCGACGCCCGGCAGCCCGCCGTCGCGGATGATCAGGTTGGAACAGACCCCCAAGGGCGTGACCGGAACATCCGGCGGGCATTGCCCCAGGAATTCCGCGAGGTCCTCGGCATCGGCGGGCTGAAACAGCACCTCGGCCGGCCCGCCGACACGCAGCCAGGTCAGGGGCGCCAGCGGCGCCCCGGGCTGGAGGCGCCCGCGCACCGGCGGCAGGCGGTCGATCAGCGGCATCGGTTCCTCGTGGTCGGCACGGTGGAAAAGGCTCGGTGGAAACGGCGCGGTGTTAGCACCGGAGGCGGGGACGCGCCACCCTTCGCGCGCGCATCGCGGTCAGGCGAAGATGCCTGCGCAATCGGCCCAGGCTGCGCGCAAGGCTTCCTCGGCGCCATAGGGCAGATTCAGGAAGGCCAGCCCCGATCCGGTCATGCCGCGCGCCGGGCGGTCGCGGAAGGCAACCTCGTGGACCAGCGTTCCCGGCAACCGGGCCTCGCGCAGCGGATTGGTCAGCGCCGGATGGCGGGCCTCGGGCAGCAGCGGGTACCATACCATCACCACCCCCTCCGGCCAGCGGCGCATAGTCGCCAGTGCGGTTCGGGCGGCCAGGGCGTATTCGTCCTTGACCTCGTAGCTTGGGTCGATCAGCGCCAGCCCACGGCGCGGGGTTGGCGGGCAGAGCGCAGGCAGCCCCTGATGGCCGTCGCGGCGGTGGATGGCGACGCCCTCGCCGCCGAGCGCCGCCTTCAGCCCGGCATGCTCGGCGGGGTGCAGCTCGCAAAGATGCAGCCGGTCCTGCGCCCGCGTCAGGGCGCGCGCGATCATCGGCGAGCCAGGACAGGCGGCCGGCCCATGACGGGCGCGGCACCAGCGGAGCGCCTGCAAATACGGCCCCTCCCCCTCGGGCAGCAGCGCGATTCCGCGGGCCGCCTCGCCGGTCTTCAGGGCCTCGGGCGCGCTCAGGTCGTAGACCCCGCGCCCGGCATGGCTTTCCAGATACGAGATTCCGCGCGGCTTGGCGGTCAGCAGGGCCAACAGGGTGGCCAGGGCGATGTGCTTGTGCAGATCGGCGGGTCCGCCGGCGTGGTAGGCGTGCTGATACGAAAGCATGTCAGCGCCGCGTGGGGACAGCCGCGCTCATTCGGCGGCGGTGCTGCGCGCGGCGCCCGTGCGCAGATCAACAGTTTCCAGCCTGGACAGGCGGCCATCCTGCTGTTCGGGCCAGTGCGTCATGTTCAGCACGCCGCCGTCGCGGCGGACCCCGGCGACAGCGCCGAGATCGGCGTCGGCCAGCACCCAGCCAGGGGCGTCGATCTGGCCGAGCGCCAGAATGCCGGTCGGCGGGAAGCCCCGGTCCGGCGGGCAGAATATCCCAGCGGCGCCGGTGGTGACGTCGATCGCCTCGTTCCAGTCGGCCCGGCCCACGGTCGGCGACTGGACGGTTATGCATTGCCCCTCCATCGCCCGGGCCTGGGCGCCGATCCGCACCCGCCAGTAGCCCTGAAGCCCCTCGGTGCAGGAGGGCGCGAGGATGATCTGAGCCCCGGCCTCCACCATCGCCCGGGCGATCAGCGGAAACTCGGCGTCGTAGCAGATGGCGATGGCGATGCGGCCCAGCGCGGTGTCGAACACCCGGGCCTGGTCGCCCGGTCTGATATCGAGGACCTCGCGCTCGTAGCGGGTCATCACCAGCTTGTCCTGAACTCCGATGGCGCCCGAGGGCGCGAACAGGCGCGCGCGGTTGACCGCCTGCCCGTCCTCGCGCCGCACCAGCGCACTGGCGGCACAGATGTGGACGCCGTTCTCGGCGGCAAGACGCGCGTGCAGCGCGTCCGCCTGCGGCAGCCAGCGGGTCTGCGCGTCGATGCAGCTCTCGGCCCCGGCTGCGGTCTCGCGGCCGTCGAAGGTCGCCAGCTCCAGCCCGGCCCATTCCGGGAAGACCAGCAGTTCGGCGCCCTGCCCGGCTGCGTCGGCAACCCAGCGGGCGATCTTTGCCTCGTAGGCGCTCCACGCGCCGAGAAACTCGCAGGCATAGGCGGCGGCGGCGATCCGGGGCATCATAGATCCTTCATCCAGAACTGCATGGGCTTGGCCGTCTCCCCGGCATCGCCGAGGTCCTTCCATGGGAACGTGGCGACCATTCCCTTCATCTTGGCATATCCGCGCTTCCGCCAGAAGGGGTCCAGCGGCGCGTAATCCGCCGGGCGCAGCGGGTGGTCGGCGGGCCGGATCACTGCACAGAAGCAGCAGAGACGGCGCCCGAGGGCGCGGCCCTGCGCCTCGCGGAGGTCGAAGAACGCATGGCCAACCCTCCGGCCGCGGTACTCAGGCAGCAGGACGGATTCGCCGCAATAGAAGATGTTGGCCAGATCATAGCCCCGCTCGGCGAAGGGGGCGGCGAACTCGGCGGCATGGTCCTCCATCGGCGCCGCCGTCGCCGCACCCACCAGACGCTCGCCGTCCCAGGCACCGGCGACGATGGCGCCGGGGCTGGCGGCGTATTTCGCGAGGTAATTTT
>DATHZU010000405.1:0-2755 GCA_035458445.1 Thermohalobaculum sp.
ACACCCAGACATTGGAAAAGACCGCTGCCGAAGGCCGCGATGCGCCGGTCCTCGAAGTCGAGGGGCTGACGACGGTCTTCCACACGATGGATGGCACCATCCACGCGGTGAACGGCGTCAGCTTCTACCTGAAGGCTGGCGAGCTGGTCGGTGTTGTGGGCGAGTCGGGCTCCGGCAAGTCCGTCACCATGATGTCGCTGATGAAGCTGCTGCCCGAGCCGCCGGCCGAGATCGTCGCGGGCACCGCGCGGCTGGGCGGGCGCGACCTGCTGAAGCTGCCTCCGGCGCAATTGCGCAAGGTGCGCGGCGGCGAGGTGGGTTTCGTGTTTCAGGACCCGATGACCTCGCTGAACCCGGTCTTCACCGTCGGCTTCCAGTTGATCGAGCCGTTGCGCGAGCATCTGGGGATGTCGAAGCGTGAAGCCCGCGCGCGCGCCGTCGAGCTGCTGGCGCTGGTGGGCATCCCATCGCCCGAAGAGCGGCTGAACGATTTCCCGCACCAGTTCTCGGGCGGCATGCGCCAGCGGGTGATGATCGCCATCGCGCTGGCCTGCGACCCGAAGGTGCTGATCGCGGACGAGCCCACCACGGCGCTGGACGTGACGATCCAGGCGCAGATCATCGAACTGGTGAAGAAGCTGCGCCAGGAGCTGGGTATGGGGATCGTCTGGATCACCCATGACCTGGGCGTGGTGGCCGGGATCGCCGACCGGGTGATGGTGATGTATGGCGGGCTGGTGGTGGAACATGCGCCGGTGGCCGATCTCTACCGCCGGCCGCTGCATCCCTATACCCATGCCCTGCTCGAGACGCTGCCCAGCCTCGACGGCACCCGGACCGACCGGCTGCGCACGATCGGCGGCCAGCCGCCGCACATGACCGAGGCTCCCACCGCCTGCCCGTTCCGCGCCCGGTGCCGCCATGTCCTGGCCCGCTGCCATGCCGCGAACCCGCCGCTGATCGACCTGGGCGGCAACCATCAGGTCGCCTGCTGGTGGGATCTGGAGAAGGGGACCATGCGCGATGTCGACTGAGGCCGTTCTGGAACGCCCCGCCGCCACCGACGCCGGCCCGCTGCTGCAGGTCGAGAACCTGACCATGCATTTCCCGATCTACAAGGGGGTGATCCGCCGCCAGGTCGGGGTGATCAAGGCCGTCGACGGGATCAATTTCGACATCCGCAAGGGCGAGACCCTGGGGCTGGTGGGCGAATCGGGCTGCGGCAAGTCCACCGCCGGGCGCTGCATTCTGAGGCTCTATTCGCCGACCGCCGGGCGCATCCTGTTCGGCGGGACGGATCTGGCCTCGCTGCAGGGCGAGGCGCTGAGGCGGACCCGTCCGCGGATGCAGATGATCTTCCAGGACCCGCAGGCCTGCCTGAACCCGCGCATGACGGTGGGCACGATCATATCGGAGCCGCTGGACGAGCACCGCGCCGCCACCGGCAAGGCCAAACGCGAGCGGGTGCAGGAGTTGCTGGACGCGGTCGGCATGAACCCGCGCTTCGCAGATCGCTATCCGCACGAGTTCTCGGGCGGCCAGCGCCAGCGCATCGGCATCGCCCGCGCCCTGGCGCTGGAGCCTGAATTCATCGTCTGCGACGAGCCGATCGCGGCGCTGGACGTCTCGATCCAGGCGCAGGTTGTGAACCTCCTGGAGGACCTGCAGGAGAAGCTGGGGCTGACCTATCTGTTCATCAGCCACGACCTATCGATGGTGCGCCACATCGCCGACCGGGTGGCGGTGATGTATCTGGGCAAGGTCGTCGAACTTGCGCCGCGCGACACCCTCTATTCGGACCCCAAGCACCCCTATACCAAGGCACTGCTGTCGGCGGTGCCGATCCCGAATCCCGAGGTCGAGGCCCACCGCAAGCGGATCATCCTGACCGGCGATGTCCCCAGCCCGGCGCGCCCGCCTTCGGGGTGCCGGTTCTGCACCCGCTGCCCGGTCGCCATCGACAAATGCCGCAAGGTCGAGCCGGAATGGCGCGCCCTTCCCGGCGGCCGCCACGTGGCCTGCCACCTGGTGGAATGAGGCACAAAACGTGAAACCACAGTCAGATCACGAAGATTTCGGGTGCGAAGATGCGCGAAGTCCCTTCCCGAGCGGGATCGCCTGTGTACTATTCCGGCAAGGATGCGGGCAGAGGCAGTGAGTCTCGGACCGGCGTCCATAACGACAGGGAGACGAACAATGTCACTATCACGCAGATTTCTGATGACCGCCGCAGGTGCGGCCCTGCTGGCGACGCCGGCGCTTGCCGAGCGCGGCTCGGACGGTCAGTTGAACATCCTCTACTGGCAGGCACCGTCGATCCAGAACCCGTATCTGTCCGGCGGCACCAAGGATATCGAGAGCTCGTCGCTGGTGCTCGAGCCGCTGGCCTATTACGATCAGAACGGCGCGATGGTGCCGAACCTGGTCGAGGAAATCCCGACTGTCGCCAATGGCGGCGTCTCCGAGGACCTGACCTCGATCACCTGGAAGCTCAAGCCGGGTATCGTGTGGTCGGACGGCTCGCCGCTGACATCGGCGGACGTTGTGTTCTCGGGCGAGTACTGCATGCATCCGGAAGGCGGCTGCAACGCGGCCACCAACTTCACCGACGTGACCAAGATCGAGGCGGTTGACGACCTGACGGTGAAGATCACCTTCGGCGTCGCCAAGCCGTTCCCCTACGGCCCCTTCGTCGGCACCACCGCGCCGATCATCCAGAAGGCGCAGTTCGAGAACTGCACCGGCGCCTTCAAGG
>DATHZU010000406.1:0-3358 GCA_035458445.1 Thermohalobaculum sp.
AGCCCGACCTATGCCCGCGAGCTGACCACGCCCGAGTTCGGCATGGGGATGGAAGGGGTGATCGCGGCGCGGCGGGGTGCCCTGCGCGGTATCGTCAATGGCGTGGACCTCAATGTCTGGAACCCCGCGACCGATGCGGCGCTGGCCGCGACCTATTCGGTGCGCAACCCGGGACGCCGCGCAGCGAATCGCGCTGCGCTGGAGAAGCGCTTCGGGCTCGACCCCGCCGCCGGCGCGCCGCTGTTCTGCGTCGTCAGCCGGCTCAGCGCGCAAAAGGGGCTGGAACTGCTGCTCGAGGCGCTGCCGCGCCTGCTGGGGCGCGGTGCGAGGCTGGCGGTCCTTGGCTCCGGCGATGCCGAGCTCGAGGCGGGGTTCCGGGCCGCGGCGAAGGCGCATCCTGGCCGGGTCGGCGCGGTGATCGGCTATGACGAGGGGCTGTCGCACCTGATGCAAGGGGGCGCCGATTCCATCGTCATCCCGTCGCGCTTCGAGCCTTGCGGTCTGACCCAGCTCTACGGCCTGCGCTACGGCTGCCTGCCATTGGTGGCGCGCACCGGCGGGCTGGCCGATACGGTCATCGACGCCAACGAGGCGGCGATCGCCGCCGGGGTTGCGACCGGGTTCCAGTTCTCGCCGGTGACCGCGGCTGCCCTCGGCGACGCGCTCGACCGCGCCTGCGATGCCTTCGCCGACAGGAGGCTGTGGCGGTCGATGATGCGCAATGCGATGCAGAGCGAGGTTGGCTGGGCACGCTCGGCCGCGGCCTATCGCGCGCTCTATGACGAACTGGTCGAGACCCCAGACACCGACACCAGGGAGACGCAGCCATGACCATCCGGATCGTCCAGACCGCGCCGATTGCGGGTCAAAGGCCCGGCACTTCGGGCCTGCGTGCCAAGACGCGGACCTTCATGCAGCCCGGATATCTCGAGAACTTCGTCCAGTCGATCTTCGACGCGGTCGGCGGGGTGGAGGGCAAGACGCTGACGCTCGGCGGCGACGGGCGCTACTTCAACAAGCGCGCGATCCAGACGATCCTGAAGATGGCGGCGGCGAACGGCGCGGCGCGGGTTCTGGTCGGGCGTAACGGCATCCTGTCGACCCCCGCGGCCTCGGCAGTGATCCGCGCCCGCCGGACCGACGGTGGGATCATCCTCTCGGCCAGCCACAATCCCGGCGGCGAGGACGGCGACTTCGGCATCAAGTACAACATTCCCGCCGGGGGCCCAGCGCCCGAGGGTGTCACCGAGGCGATTTACCTGCGCACGACCCAGATCAGCGAATACCGCATCCTGGACGCCGGCGATGCCGATCTGTCCACCGTTGGCGAGACCCGGCTCGGCGCCATGGCGGTCGAGGTGATCGATCCGGTCGGGATCTATGCCGGGCTGATGCGGGAGCTGTTCGACTTCGCGGCCATCTACGCGCTGTTCGCCTCGGGCTTCCGGGTGCGGTTCGATGCGATGCACGCGGTAACGGGACCTTACGCCATGGCGATCCTGGAAGGCGAACTCGGCGCGCCGGACGGGACGGTGGTCAACGCGACGCCGCTGCCGGATTTCGGCGGCGGGCACCCGGACCCGAACCCGGTCCACGCGCACGCACTGATGGACGAGATGTTCGGCCCGGACGCGCCGGATTTCGGCGCCGCGTCGGACGGCGACGGCGACCGGAACATGATCGTCGGGCGCGGGGCCTATGTGACGCCCTCGGACAGCCTGGCGGTGCTGGCTGCGAATGCGCATCTGGCGCCGGGCTACGCACAGGGGCTTGCCGGCGTCGCCCGCTCGATGCCGACCAGCCGCGCGGCGGATCGGGTTGCGGCGAAGCTGGGCATCGGCGCCTACGAGACGCCCACGGGCTGGAAGTTCTTCGGCTCGCTGCTCGACGCGGGCCTGGCGACGCTCTGCGGCGAGGAGAGCGCGGGCACGGGCTCGAACCATGTGCGCGAGAAGGACGGGCTGTGGGCGGTGCTCTTGTGGCTCAACATCCTGGCCGTCCGGCGCCAGTCGGTCGCCGATATCTTGCGCGAACACTGGGCAGAATATGGCCGCGACTACTACTCGCGGCACGACTACGAGGAGGTCGACAAACCCGCCGCCGAGGCGTTGATGGCCGACCTGCGGGCCCGGCTGCCCGGCCTGCCAGGGCAGGAGGTCGAGGGGCTGACCGTCACGTCGGCCGACGACTTCGCCTATACCGACCCGGTCGACGGCTCGCGGGCCGAGCGGCAGGGCATCCGCATCACCTTCGGCGACGCCGCGCGGCTGGTCTTCCGGCTGTCGGGCACCGGCACCGTCGGAGCGACGCTCAGGGTCTACATCGAGCGCTACGAGCCTGATCCGGCACGCCAGGCCGAAGACCCGCAGGCGGCCCTGGCCGGCGTGATCGCTGCCGCCGAAGCATTGGCCGGCATCCGCGCGCGCCTCGGCCGCGACGGGCCGGATGTGCGGACGTGAGGGGGTGTCCAAGCTTGGACGCATGGTCAAGTAGTTGATTTATCTTATATTTCGAAATTTTTCGAAATGAGACCTGTGCGCGACTGCCCGATCCCGGTCCCACCGCACTGCCCGGCTGCGTCCCGGCGGACCCCCTCTCTGTCTCTCCCCCTTTCCGGGGGAGAGGACGTCCGCCCGCAACGCCGGAGCTGAGGTCCCTCCCACCTGAACGGGGGGAGGACAGGTGGGGGGTCCCGGCGGTTGTCGCCGCGCACAGGTCTCGAAATGCCGAACAGGTTACGCCATGGCTCCGTAGGATGAGTGCCGGCCCATCCATTCCACCCGAAAGGCCAGCCCGGCGGTGGGTTTCGCCCAGCCCCGCCTAAAGCAGCGATTCCACCTCCCAGATCTCGCGGGCGTAGCCGCGGATCGTGCGGTCGGACGAAAACCAGCCTGAATGGGCGGTGTTCAGCACTGCGCGGCGGGTCCAGGCCTCGGCGTCGCGGAAGTCGTGGTCGATCCGGCGCTGGGCCCGCGAATAGGCCGCGAAATCGGCGGCGACGAGAAAGTAGTCGCTGGTTCTCAGCATCTCGATCAGCGGCCGGTAGCGGCCGGGCTCGCCGGGCGAGTAGACGCCGGAGTCGATCTGCTCGATCACCTCGGCCAGCGCAGGCGTCTCGGCGATGTGCCGCGCGGGGTCGTAGCCGTCGCGGATCGCGGCGGCCTCGTCGGCGGTCAGGCCGAAGATGTAGATGTTGTCGTCGCCGACACGCTCGGCGATTTCGACATTGGCGCCGTCGAGTGTGCCGACCGTCACAGCCCCGTTCAGCGCGAACTTCATGTTGCCGGTGCCCGAGGCCTCCATGCCGGCGGTGGAGATCTGCTGGCTGACGTCGGCGGCAGGAATGATCTTCTCGGCC
>DATHZU010000407.1:0-3390 GCA_035458445.1 Thermohalobaculum sp.
TCCAGGGCGAATTCCTCGATCATGGTGTCGAAGGAGCAGGCGTCGCCCCGATGGCTCCAGAACACGCCCTCCACGTCGAAGGGCGTGGCCGCGAAGCGCTCGGCCACCGCCAGCACCTCCGAGGGCGACACGAAAAGAAAGGCCGCGTCCGGATCGACGAAGCGGCGGATCAGCCAGGGGCAGGCGATGCGGTCGATCTTGGGCCGCGCCCGGGTGACCCAGACGGTGCGGCCCCGCGTGTCGTGGGGCGGCAGCTTGGCTTCGGGAACCAGCATCTGCGCGGCATCGGCCCAGGCCAGGTGGCCGCCCTCGAGGCTTTCGGCGGCGACGCCCTCCTGGCGCAGCCAGGCGGCGGCACCCTGGCTGAGCTTCAGGCCGCGATGACAGGAAACGATGACCTGGCGTCCTGCATAGAGCTCCGCCCATTCGGCGATGGCACGGAAATCGCGGCGCCGCGCGCCGGGGATCAGCCTCGGATCGGCGGTGAAGTCCTCATCGGTGCGCACGTCGATGACGGCCGGAGAATCCGGCAGGCCGATACGGCGGGACAGTTGGGCAACGGTGATTTCGGTCGGAGACGGCATCGGGCGTCCTCCCATGGTCAGGGTTTTCGAGGACGCGAGGTTTGGGCTGTCGCCTCACGGGGCACTCGCGGGCCCCATGGCGGCGAGGGTGGCGTGTGGCGCCGGGCCTGTCAAGCGTCAGGCCCGGGCGGCGTAGAACAGATGTGTCTGGCTCTTGATGTCGAGTTGCTCAACGGTCCCGAAGCCCGAACGCCGGAGCAGGTCCATGGTCTGCGCCGGTCCCATGCAGGTGCCGAGCCCCGGCCCGCCATTGGCCAGCGACTGGGTCATGCAGTGGAACAGGCTGAAGCCGTAATAGACCGTGCCGAGCGCGTGCATGTTCTCGGCCAGGCTGTCGCCGGCGCGCGGCTCGACGACGAACAGCGCGCCACCGGGACGCAGCAACGCGCGGATCTCGGCAAGGGTCCGCTCCGGCTCCGAAAAATCGTGGATGCAGTCGCAGGCGGCAATCAGGTCGAACCCTTGCGGGTCGCGGTAGGTGGCGCTGCTCTCAGCCGCGAAACGGACCTTGTCGCCGAGGCCAGCGGCTTCGGCGGCGGCCCGGGCCTGCCGGATCGATTCGGTGTCGGGATCGAGGCCGATCACCTCGGCAGACGGATAGGTGCGGGCGATCGCCATCGCCACCCGGCCGACGCCGCAGCCGAAATCGAGCGCCCGGCCGCCCTGTTCCAGCCGCGTAGCGACATCGGGCATGCTGGGCAGCCAGTAGCTGCCGAGGCGCTTTTCGTATTGCCCGGAATTGATCAGGTCGAGCGCCGCGACGCAGTCCGGTCCGAAATCCTCGAAGGCGACGCCGCCGCCCGAGCGGAACGCGTCGGCAACCCGGGGCGCCACCCGGTAGGCGACGGGCGCGAAGTCGAACAGCCCGCCCATGAAGTGGTCGGTCCCCTCGGAGGCCAGAAGATAGGCGTGCTCGTCAGGCAGGGCGAAGGTGCCGCCCTGCGGATCGTGGTCGAGATATCCCGCCGTGGCGATGCCCTTCAGCCATTCCTCGACATAACGCGGCTGCAGCCCCGATCCCTCGGCGATTGCCGCGGGTGTCATCGGCCCTTTCCCCGCCATGGCGCGGAACAGGCCGGTGCGGGTTCCGACAAAGGCCATGGCGACGGTCATCGCCCCCGCCATGTCGTCATAGACCGCTTCCGCGAAGCCTCGGATCCTGTCCTTGTCCATGGTCACCCCCCTTGGGTTGCTGCTGCCACCCACCAAAGGCCCCTCCGCCTGGACATGTTCA
Organism: Thermohalobaculum sp.; assembly: GCA_035458445.1. GTDB lineage: Bacteria > Pseudomonadota > Alphaproteobacteria > Rhodobacterales > Rhodobacteraceae > Thermohalobaculum. The sequence continues at coordinate 1,819 of DATHZU010000407.1, forward strand.
AGTGGAAGCCGGTCGCTCGTCCTTGATTTCGGTCAAATCGCGGCGGGCGCTATTTGCCTGCGCCTGATCTCGCGAAGCTCGCCCAGAGAGCTCCGTCGCCGAGCTCCTCGACAAAGGCGTCATGAGCCGACCGCTCGGCTTCGGTGATCCGCGGGGGCAGCTCGCGGGGGCGGGGCGGCGGGGTGTATCCGGCGCCTGGGCCGCGGGCCGGCTCGCTGGAACCGCGTCGCTCGCGAACGATCCCCGGATCGAGCCCGAGGCCCTGCTGGCGGCCGCCCATCAGTTCCAGATAAACCTCGGCAAGGAGTTCGGAATCGAGCAACGCGCCGTGCTTCTCGCGACCCGAATTGTCGATATCGAAGCGGCGGCAGAGCGCGTCGAGCGAGGCCTGGGCGCCGGGGAAGCGGCTCCGCGCGATCTCGAGCGTGTCGATGGCGCGCGACATCGGCAGGCGGGGCTGGCCGAGGCGCTCGAATTCCGCGTTAAGCATCCGCAGGTCGAAAGCGGCATTGTGGATCACCAGCCTAGCGTCGCCGATGAACTCCAGAAATGCCGGGGCGATGCGGGCGAAGACCGGCTTGTCCGACAGGAAGTCGCCGGACAGGCCGTGCACCTGCTCGGCCTCCTTCGGCATGTTTCGTTCGGGATTGATGTACTGGTGGTAGATGCGGCCCGTCGGCAGCAGGTTCACCAGCTCGACGGCGCCGATCTCGACGATGCGGTGGCCGTCGGCGGGGTCGAGGCCCGTCGTCTCGGTATCCATCACGATTTCACGCATGGGCCTGGTCTCCGGTGAGGTCGGCGAGGATGGCGCGGACCTGGTCGCGAGCGTGGTCCAGCGTCTGGCTGGTGTCGATCACGTAATCGGCGCGGGCGCGTTTCTCGGCGTCCGGGATCTGCTTGGCGAGGATCACTTCGAAGGCCTCGGGGGTCATTCCCGGCCGGTTCAGCACCCGCTCGCGCTGCAGATCGGCGGGCGCCGAGACGACGGCGATCTTGTCGAGCCAGTCCGCGGCGCCGGTCTCGAAGAGCAGCGGGATATCGCAAACCGCGAGCGGCGCGCCGGCAGCCCGCGCCCGCGCCAGGAACGCGTCGCGGTCGGCGGCGACGAGCGGATGGATGGCGGCCTCGATGCGCTTGAGCAGTGCGGGGTCGGCGAGGATCGCGGCGCGCAGCTTCGCGCGGTCGACGCCGCCGGCACCCACGGCTTCCGGAACAATGGCGCGGATCGCCTCGGCGCCGGCCCCGCCGGTCCCGTAGAGCCGGTGAACGGCTGCATCGGCGTCCCAGACAGGCACGCCCTCGGCAGCGAAGAAGCCGAGCGCCGTGGATTTTCCCATGCCGATCGAGCCGGTGAGACCGAGGGTGATCATGTCGCTGCCTTGAGGACCGCCTCGCGCAGCGCCGGTGTGACCTGCGGATCGGCGCCGAACCAGGCCCTGAAGCCGGGGCGCGCCTGGTGCAGCAGCATCCCGAGCCCGTCGACGGTCACGAGCCCGCGGGCGCGCGCCTGCTCGAGCATGCCCGTCTCGAGCGGCGCGTAGACGATATCGGTGACGACGGCAGTGTCAG
>DATHZU010000408.1:0-3118 GCA_035458445.1 Thermohalobaculum sp.
AGCGCGTCGAAGGTGCCTCCATAGATGCCGATCGAGTCGTAGGGGACCACGACCAGCGGCTCCGCCGGGATGCGCTCGGCGAGCGGCGGCAAGGCCGGGTTGCCCTGGATGCGGCTGTTGAAATCGGCAACGGCCGGGTTCTCGCTGAAACTCATGGTGCAACCCGCGGCGGCCTCGAACTCGGCCTTCTCGAATTGCTGCGGGAACGCGCCAGCGGCGACACCCTTCATGTCGGCGACGGTGATTGCCGGGCAGTCCGCGGCCTGGGCCGGAATGGCCAGCGCGCAGACCGCGAGACTGGATAGTAACAGGCGTTTCATTGTTTTCGACTCCCTGTCGTTCTTCATTTTCCACGCACGGTGGCCGTGCGCCTGCATTTCGCACACAACGGCGCGAATCGGATTATAGGCCAACATTGCAGTGCTTAGGAATTGCGAGCGCGCGATTCCCCGATGCAACTGGTCCCTCACCGCCTCCGCCCGATGGTCCAGCACCCGCCACGCGGACGGCTGCCAGGAGAGTGGCCGGACATGACGGGCGGCGGCGGCCGCCCGGGGCCTGAACCGCTCCCCATCGGCGGATCATACTGGTCACCGTGGATGGATAGGTAAAATCTATTATTTTTATGACATCATAAACTGACATTATACATTCCGCTCAGTGGAAACCGCGCCCCGCAAAGGTCCACGGCCCCGCGGTCCCGGCTTGCGAGGTGCCGGCGGGGCGATCCGGTGCAGGCGCTCAGCGCGCCGCCTGCCGCGCGATCACGGCCGAAAGCGGCGCCAGCGCGCCGGCGCTGACCGATCCTTCGCCGCCCCACAGCTGCAGGGCCTCGAGCAGCGGCTGGCTTGGAACGGCCAGGATCACCGATCCGCCGTCGGGCCCCGCCTCCGCTGCTGCCTGGTCCAGCACCGCCAGGATATCCGCCGGGCTGGCATCCGCCGGTATGGCAAACCGGCTGACTCCGACCGAAAGCCCGAGGCCCAGCATGTCCAGCAAGGATTGCTCGCCCGTCCTGACGGTGTGATCCACATAGGCGAAGCCATGTGGAGACAACGCACCCGCCATGCCGGCGAGGGTCCCTGGGTCGGGCAACCCCGGCGACGAAAGCGGCCGCGACGCCGCGACCGACATCGGCAGACGGCGCAGCAGCAGATCGGTGCGCCTGGTCGCCTCGTCCGACTGCAGGCCAGGCTCCAGCGCGACGCCGCCACCCTGCCCCGGCGCCGCCAGCGGCAGTTGCGCCACCACCTCCATGCCGGCCGTGCGCGCCTGTCCGGCGATCTCTCGGTCGCCGCCGCCGCCAGCGACGACACCGACGGTCAGAGGCAGCTTCAGGGCGAACAGCACCGGATGCAGAAAGGGGTCAGCGGCGGTGTCGTCCAGCACCACGGCGACCAGGGGCACCCCTTCAGGGGCCTGGAACGGCGCCGCGTTCACCGTCAGCGCCGGACCGCTGAGCCGGATCGGGGATTCGGGATCTTCCAAGGCACGGGTATCGATCGGCAGACTGGGGGCAGGCGCGGCCGGATCGGCGGCCGCTGCTGGCTCGGGGGCGGCGGCGGGGGTTTCGGCCACGGTCGGGGGCGTGTAGGCCGGGGTTGGAGAGACCTCGATCCCGTCGACGATTTTCGGCCCGGTATCCGCAGGCGGGTCCGGCGGCAGCTCAGCCGGCGGCAACACGTACAGCGACAGCACGACCAGAGCCGCGCCGCAAACCACCACCGAGACGAACACGCCCCGGAGGAACTTGAAGATCCAATGCGGTTCGTCCTCGTCGTCGTCGAAGCGCCGTGCCATGCTTGTTCCCTGCCTTCGAAGCCCGGTCGGCACCGGGCTCAGATCCGATCCTTGACGCAGCTATCCTTGACGGGCAAGGGCCTGTCGGCGCATCTATACCGGCAACCCCAGCCGCGCGCTACCGCCGAAGGCGCCCGCAAGGTCGAAAAAGTGACCAGTCCCATGCTTCTACTGATCGATAACTACGACAGCTTCACCTACAATCTGGTCCATTACCTGGGCCAGCTCGGGGCCGACGCCCGGGTCGTGCGCAACGACGAGATCACCGTGGCCGAGGCCTATGCCATGAAGCCTTCGGCCATCGTCATGTCGCCCGGCCCCTGCGATCCGGACCAGGCCGGCATTTGCCTGGACCTGGTGCGAGCCGCACCCGAGGACATGCCGATCCTGGGTGTCTGCCTGGGGCACCAGACCATCGGCCAGGCCTTCGGCGGCCAGGTGGTGCGCTGCCACGAAATCCTGCACGGCAAGCTGTCGTCGATCACCCACGACGGCACCGGCCTGTTCCAGGGCCTGCCGCAGGGTTTCTCGGTCACCCGCTACCACTCGCTGGTGGTCAAGCCCGAGACCCTGCCGGACTGCCTGAAGGTGACTGCGCGCTCGCAGTCGGGTGTGATCATGGGGCTGGCGCACAAGACCAGACCGGTCCACGGGGTGCAGTTCCACCCGGAATCGATTGCCTCCGAGCACGGCCACGCCTTGCTGAGAAACTTCCTCGACATCGCCCGGCAGACGCAGGGAGAACCGGCATGAGCGACGCCCTGAAACCGCTGATCGCCAAGGCCGCGGACGGGCCGCTGAGCCGCGAGGAGGCCGAGCAGGCCTTCGGCATCATCATGTCCGGCGAAGCCACAATGGCCCAGATCGCCGGGCTGCTGATGGCGTTGCGCACCCGCGGCGAGGCGGTGGCCGAGATTGCCGGCGCCGCCGCCGCCATGCGCGCCAAGGCGGCCCATGTGAAGGCGCCTGAGGGCGCCATCGACATCGTCGGCACCGGCGGCGACGGTCGGGGCACGCTGAACATCTCCACGGCCGCCGCCTTCATCGTGGCGGGCGCCGGGGTTCCGGTGGCCAAGCACGGCAACCGGGCGCTGACCTCGAAATCCGGCACGGCGGATGCGCTGTCGCAGCTCGGCGTCAACGTCATGGTTCCGGCCGAGGTGGCCCAGAAGGCGATCGACGAATGCGGCATCTGCTTCATGATGGCACCGATGCACCATTCGGCGATGAAGCATGTGATGCCGGTCCGGCTGGAACTCGGCACCCGCACCGTCTTCAATATCCTGGGCCCGCTGACCAACCCGGCCGGAGTGAAGCT
>DATHZU010000409.1:0-2295 GCA_035458445.1 Thermohalobaculum sp.
CTTTCCCCCGTCCGCCGAGCGGGGTTCGTAATAAATAACCCAGTCACCGACGGTCTGCTTGACACGCGAAAGATACATAGCCGGGAAGTTGTACCGCTCCACCGGATCGTCGTCGTAAATCGAGTCAGCCTTGTGCTGGAATATAGCCTTGACCATGGCGCCAGATTATCTGGATGACGCTCCTCGCACCAGGACAATGCGAGCTACGCTACCTCTCCACATCCTCCTCCAGGAATATCCGGATGTTCTCCTCGAAGTCGGCGTCCGCCACGAAGCCCAGCTTGCGGGCCTTCTCGGCGTCGATGAAGGCCTTCCAGCCGAGCACGATGGCCTCGACTTCCGGTTCCCGCTCCCAGGTGATCAGGTTGACCGGCCCGTCGCCCGCCACCCGGCGCATGGCCTCGACCATGTCGCCGATGCGGTGGGTGCGGCCCGGCAGCACGAAGCAGCGGTTCTGGCCGAAGGCTTCGGCCGGCAGCTCGGCGGCATGGATCAGGTTTTCGACGCAGCGCCGGGGCGACAGGTAGTAGTGCGGGTAGTCCGGGCTGACCGGGCAGTTGGCGGGTTTGCCCTGCAGGGGCTCGCGGAAGATCGAGGACATGAAGCTGGAGGCCGCCTTGTTCGGCTTGCCCGGCCGGACCGAGATGGTCGGCAGTCTGGGGCCGCGCCCGTCGATGAAGCCGCGCCGCGAATAGTCGTTCAGCAGCATCTCGGTGGCCGCCTTGGCCGAGCCGTAGGAGGTCTGCGGGTTCAGCTGGGTCCAGTCCACGACCTGGTCCGGGATCTCGCCGCCATAGACCGCCAGGGTGGAGGAAAACACGACCACCGGGCAGGTGCCCAAGGCCCGCGCCGCCTCGAAGACGTTGATCGAGCCCTGCAGGTTCACGGCCATGCCGAAGTCGAACTCGGCCTCGGACTGGCCCGACAGCACCGCGGCCAGATGGTAGACCACGTCGACGCCGTCCGAGAGCAGCCGCTCTACCGCCGCCCGGTCGGTGATGTCGAGCCGGTGGGTCGAGACCGGGAAGGGGGCCTCCACCGGCTTCGGGTCGGCGATGTCGGCCAGCGCCAGGTGGCCGATCTTCCGGCCGCGCTGGGTGCCCCTGGCGGCCAGTGCTTTGGCAACCTTCTGCCCCAGCATGCCGCCGCCGCCCAGGATCACGATGCGCATTGGATTTCTCCTTCGAACTTACCTATGGCCCGGCCTCGAGCCGGGGCCTCGATGGGTGGCGCGCTGCGGCGCGAGGCCCCGGGTCAAGCCCGGGGCATCAGGTTTCTCTGCCTCAATGGTTGTCCCGCGGCAGCACCCGCGAGGTCCGGTGGTAGTTGGTGGCGAATTCCAGGCAGCCGCCCTCGGAGAGTTGCCCGACATTCCGGCGGTAAAGCTCCTGCCACGGCGTCTCGTTGGTCAGCTCCGGCGGCGTCCAGGCCGCGCGTCGCGCCGCCCATTCGTCCTCCGGCACCACCGCGTCGAGGCGCCGGTTGGGGATGTCGAGGCGCACCCTGTCGCCGGTCCTCAGTAGCGCCAGACCGCCGCCCACCACGGATTCCGGCGAGGCGTTCAGGATCGAGGGGCTCTCGGAGGTGCCGGACTGGCGCCCGTCGCCGACCGTCGGCAGGTGGGCGATCCCCTGCTTCAACAGCGCGTCGGGCGGCTGCATGTTCACCACCTCGGCGGAACCCGGATAGCCCACCGGGCCGACGTTGCGGATGAACAGGATGGTGTTCTCGTCGATCCCGAGATCGGGGTCGTTGAGGCGGTCGTGGTAGTCCTCGGGTCCCTCGAAGACCACGGCCCGGGCCTCGTGCACGCCCTCCGAGCCGGGTTTCGACAGGAACCGCTTCTGGAAATCGGGCGAGATCACCGAGGTTTTCATCAGGGCGGAATTGAACAGGTTGCCGCTAAGGACCACGAAGCCCGCGTCCTTGCGCATCGGCTCGGCCACCGTCTTGATCACGTCGGTATCGGCGCTGCGGGTGGCGCCCAGGTTCTCGGCCACGGTCTTGCCGCTGACGGTCATTGCGCCGCCATGCAGCAGGCCGGCCGCCAGCATCTCGCCCATCACCGCAGGCACGCCGCCGGCACGCTGGAAGCTCTCGCCCAGATACTTGCCGGCGGGCTGCATGTTGACCAGAAGCGGCAGGGCGAAACCCTGATCCTGCCAGTCCTGGATATCCATCGCGATCCCGGCATGGCGGGCGATGGCGGTGATGTGCGGCGGCGCGTTGGTCGAGCCGCCGATGGCCGTATTGACCCGGATCACGTTCTCGAAGGCCTCACGGGTCATGATGGCC
>DATHZU010000410.1:0-21377 GCA_035458445.1 Thermohalobaculum sp.
GGGGCCGGATGCCTTCGGGCTCGACCCGGTGCTGCGGGTCCACGACGCTGGCCTGGTGAAGTTCCTCGAGACCTGCTGGGAGGCCTGGCAGGCGGAGGGGTTCAAGGGCGAGGCGATGCCGACCTCCTGGCCCTCGCGCGCCATGCCCCGGATGGTGCCGCCGCGCAATATCGACGGGCTGGTGGGCTACTATGCGCTCGCCGGCGAGACCGCGATCAACGGCGGCACCTGGGAAGCCGCCTGCGCTGCCGCCGACGTGGCGCTGACCGGGCAGCGGCTGGTGGCCGGGGGCGCGCGGGCCGCCTTCGCGCTCTGCCGCCCACCGGGGCACCATGCGGCGCATGACATGTATGGCGGCTATTGCTTCCTCAACAACGCCGCCATCGCGGCCCAGGCATTCAGGGACAGCGGCGCCAGCCGGGTGGCAATTCTCGACGTGGACTTCCACCACGGCAACGGCACCCAGGAGATCTTCTACAGCCGCGACGACGTGCTGTTCCTGTCACTGCACGGCGATCCGCTGGACGCCTTCCCCTATTTCCTCGGCGGCGCGGACGAGACTGGCGCAGGCAAGGGCGAGGGGTACAACGTCAACTATCCGCTCCCCCCCGGCACCCCCTTCGAGAAATGGAGCGCCGCGTTGGAAGATGCCTGCGGCCGGGTCAAGGCCTATGCCCCGGACGCACTGGTCGTCTCGCTGGGGGTCGATACCTTCGAGAAGGACCCTATCTCGTTCTTCAAACTGAAATCCGACGACTTCACCCGCTACGGCGAGCGGATCGCCAAGCTGGGCCTGCCGACGCTGTTCGTCATGGAAGGCGGCTATGCGGTGGCCGAGATCGGGGTGAACACCGTGAACGTGCTCGAAGGATTCGAAAATGGCTGATGGGACCGCAAACCGCCGCGATCCGCGCTTCGACATCCTGTTCGAGCCGGTCCGGATCGGGCCCAAGGTGGCAAAGAACCGCTTTTACCAGGTGCCGCACTGCAACGGCATGGGCTACCGCGACCCGGCGGCGCTGGCCGAGATGCGCGGCGTCAAGGCCGAGGGCGGCTGGGCCGTGGTCTGCACCGAAGAGGTCGAGATCCACCCCTCGGGCGATATCACGCCCTATATCGAGGGCCGCATCTGGGACGACAGCGACATTCCGGCGCTGGCCTTGCAGGCGGAGAAGATTCACGAACATGGCGCGCTGGCGGGGATCGAGCTTTGCCACAACGGGCTGGACGCCCCGAACCTCTACTCCCGGGAAGTACCGCTGGCGCCCAGCGCGCTGCCCATCGCGACCTTCTCCTACCATCCGATCCAGGCCCGGGCGATGGACAAGGCTGATATCCGCGAGTTGCGCCGCTGGCACCGTGATGCAGCCATCCGTGGCAGACGGGCCGATTTCGACCTGATCTATGTCTATGCCGGCCACGGGCTCAGCATCTTCAGCCATTTCCTGTCGCGCCGCCTCAACCACCGCACCGACGAATACGGCGGCTCGCTGGAGAACCGGCTGCGCCTGATGCGCGAGGTGTTGGAGGAGACCAAGGAGGCGGTCGGCGACACCTGCGCGGTGCCGATCCGCATGGCGATGTCGGAGCTCTCGGACCCCGGGGGCCTCGACCTGGCGGAGGCCGAGGACATCATCGGCCTGATCGGCGAAATCCCGGACCTGTGGGACCTGTGCCTGGCCGGCTGGAAGCACGACTCGGTCACCTCGCGGTTCGGCGAGGAGGGCGGGCAGGAGAAGTTCCTGCAGAACGTGAAGAAGCTGACCACCAAGCCGGTGGTGGGGGTGGGACGCTACACCTCGCCCGACCGGATGGTCTCGCTGGTCAGGGGCGGGGTGCTGGACCTGATCGGTGCCGCCCGGCCCTCGATCGCCGACCCGTTCCTGCCGCGGAAGCTGGAGGAGGGGCGCCTTGACGATATCCGCGAATGCATCGGCTGCAATATCTGCGTCACCGGCGACTTCACCATGTCGCCGATCCGCTGCACCCAGAACCCGAGCATGGGCGACGAGTGGCGGCGCGGCTGGCACCCGGAGCGCATCCGCGCGAGCGAGTCCGACAAGCCGGTCTTGATCGTCGGCGCCGGCCCCGCCGGTCTGGAGGCGGCGCAGATGCTGGGCAAGCGCGGCTACAGGGTGACCCTGGCCGAGGCGGGGACCGAGCTTGGCGGGCGGGTGCTGCGGGAATCGCGGCTGCCGGGTCTGGCCGCCTGGATCAGGGTGCGCGACCACCGCAAGCTGCAGCTGGACCAGTTGCCGAATGTCGAGGTCTACCTCGACAGCGATCTGGACGCGGGCGGCATCCTGGAGTTCGGCTTCCCCCGGGTCGTGCTGGCCACAGGCGCCACCTGGCGGGCTGATGGCGTCGCTCATCGTTGGACAACCCCGATGCCGATCGCCGAGGGTGCCGAGGTGCTGACTCCCGACGACCTGATGGCAGGACGGCGCCCCAAGGGCCGCCGGGTGCTGATCTGGGACGATGACCACGCCTATATGGGCGGCGTGCTGGCCGAGCTGCTGGCGGGCGAGGGGCTGGACGTGGGCTATGCCTGCGCCGCGACCGAGGTTTCAGCCTGGACCAAGGCCACCATGGAGCAGCCCTTCATCCAGGCCCGGCTGATCGAGATGGAGGTGCGGCTGCATCTGACACGCAACCTCGAGGCAGTCGCCCCGGGCGTCGCGACACTTGCCTGCACCTATACGGGGAGGCTCGAGGAGGTTGCGGCGGAGGCGGTCGTGCTGGTGACGTCGCGGCTGCCGAATGACAGGCTGACGCGCGATCTGGCGGCGCGGCGCGCGGATTGGTCTAGGGCCGGGATCGAGTCGGTGACCGCCATCGGCGATGCGCTGGCCCCGGCAACCATCGCGCATGCCGTCCATGCCGGGCGCCGCTATGCGGAGGAGTTGGACGCTGCGGCGATGGGCGAGGGTGCTGTTCCCTTCCGGCGCGAGATTGTCGCGGTACCGCCCCGGTGACCGATCTCTGCGCCCGCTCCGCAATCGATCAGGCGCGGCTGGTTCGGGCGCGCGACGGCGGGCGCGGTTCTTGAAAAGTCTGCGGTGCGGTCAGGCCGCGTCCTGCCGGTCAGATGATCGCGTGGCGGACCTTGGCCGAAACCCATTCGCTCAGCACGACCGTGGCCAGGATCACGATGAAGATCACCGTCACCTGCGACCAAGCCAGCATATCTAGTGACGATTTTAACTGCAGCCCGATGCCGCCGGCGCCGACCAGCCCGAGGATTGCGGATTCGCGGATGTTGATGTCCCAGCGGAACACCGAGATGCCGGCGAAGGCCGGCAGAACCTGCGGCACGATGGCGTAGTTCATCACCTGCGCCCCCGAGGCGCCGGTCGCGGTCACCGCCTCGACCTGGCTCTCGTCGATCTCCTCGATCGCCTCGTACAAGAGCTTGGCGCAGAAGCCGATCGAGCGCAGCCCGATCGCGACGATCCCCGCCAGCACGCCTGGGCCGATGATCGAGACCAAGAGCAAGGCCCAGATCAGCGAGTTGATCGAACGCGACGAGACGATGATCAGGAGCGCGATTGGCCGGGCGACCAGGGTGCTCGGGGTGGTGTTCCGGGCGGCCAAAAAGGCCACCGGCACGGCAATGATCACGCCCATCATCGTGCCCAACGTGGCGATGTTGATGGTGTCCCACACCGGCCACCACAGCTTCTCGATATACGCCCAGCGGGGTGGCACCATGCGGCTGCCAATGTCTGCGGCGGCTTTCGGCGCGTCATAGACGAAGATCCAGATGGTGTCCTTGGTCATCACCTGCCAGCAGAAGACAAACAGCGCCACCAGCGCCAGCCAGCCGGCCCAGAGAGCCAGCCTGGCCTTCGGGGTGCGCTGGGCCCAGACGGGCTGTCCGTTTTGCACACCTACCGGCATCACTGCACCCGTCTGCGGATATGGCTTGAGGAATACTCCGCCACCATGACGATGACGATGATGATGACCAGGATCGCCGCCGCCGAGTCATACTCGTAGCGGTCCATGGCGGTGCTCAGCGTCGCGCCGATGCCACCCGCGCCGACGATGCCGATCACCGCGGATTCGCGGAAATTAATGTCGAGCCGGTAGAGCGACAGCCCGATCAGCCGCGGCATCACCTGCGGCTGGATCGCGTAGTTGATTAGTTGCCACCAGCTCGCCCCCGTCGCCCTGATCGCCTCGGCCTGCGCCTCGTCGATATCCTCGATGTCCTCGGCCAGCAGCTTGGCGAGGAAACCGATGGTGGCGAAGCTGAGCGTCAGGAAGCCCGCGAAGGGGCCGAAGCCGAACATCTTCACGAAAAGAATGGCGATGATGATCTCCTGCAGAGCCCGGCTGAGAGCGATGATCGACCGGCAGAACAGATAGATGGGCATCGGTGCCAGATTCCGCGCCGCACCGATGCCGATCGGGATCGAGATCAGCACTCCCACGACCGTGGCGGTCACCGTCATGGTCAGGCTCTCGACTAGGCCGACACTGATATCCTCCCAGCGCGAGGTGAAATCGGGAGGCATGAAGCCCTGGACGAAGCGCCAGCCTCGTTCGAGCCCCTCATAGACCCTTGCCCAGTTCACCTCGACGCTGGCGCCTGCCAGCACCAGATAGACCAGCGCGCCAATATAGATACCGTAGCGCCAGCGGGGATCCTTGATCAGGATCGGCGGGCGCTTCCATTGACGGGGATAGGCTGTCTCCGCCATCTCAGACCAGCCCCGCCAGGCGTTCCTCGCGGTCGCGTTCGTCCTCTGCCGCATCCTCGGCAGCGCCGCGGCGCATGGCGGTCCAGTCCTCCTCGCCGTAGATCGTGGTCAGAACCTTGTCGTCCAGCCTGTCCGGCGGGCCGTCAAAGACCACGTGGCCTGCCTGCAATCCGATGATGCGCTGGGTGAAGCTTTGAGCCAAAAGCACGTCGTGGATGTTGATGATCGCTGGCAAGTCACTTTCCCGGCAAATCTCCAGGATCAGCCGCATAATCTGGCGCGAGGTCTTGGGGTCGAGCGAGGCGGTGGGCTCGTCGACCAGCAACAGCTCGGGGTCCTGCTCGAGCGCCCGGGCAATACCGACCCGCTGGCGCTGGCCGCCGGAGAGGGCGTCGGCACGCTTGTCGGCGTGGTCGGTCAGGCCGACCCGCGCCAACAGCCGGAACGCCTTCTCGATGTCGCTCTCGGGGAAACGCCGGGTGAACGAGCGCCAGAACGGCACATAGCCGAGGCGGCCCGAGAGCACGTTCTCCATCACCGTCAGCCGCTCGACCAGCGCGTATTCCTGGAAGATCATGCCGATCCGCCGCCGCGCCCGGCGCAGATCGCCGCGCGACAGGCCGGTGACGTCGAGATCGCCAAGATAGACCTTGCCGGCGGTCGGTTCGACCAACCGGTTTATGCAGCGGATCAGTGTCGACTTGCCCGCTCCCGACGGCCCGATCAGGCCGAGAACCTGGCCGGCCGGCACCTCGAAGCTGACGTCGTTCAGCGCCCGGTCGCCGGTCCGATAGGTCTTGGAGAGATTCTCAATTCGTAGCAACGCGCGCTCCCCCAGGCTCCAAATTGCATCCGATGGCGCGAACCGGGCATGCCGGCCGCGCCATCGAAACAGGCTTAGATAGACGGCGCTACTTGCAGTCGTACGAGACGCCGTTGGCCTCGTCGATCTTGCGGATGACCGCCCAGTGCTCCTGGAACGTGATGGGAATGAACTGTCCCTCGTTCGAGCGCTCGAACTCCTCCTGCAGCGAGCTTCCTTCCCACGGGAAGGTGAAGAACGCCTCCTTGACCTTCTCCTGCAGCTCGGGCTTCAGGTTGTAGACCGTACCGAAGCCGGTGGTCGGGAAGGTCTGCGATTTGTAGATCGTGATCACCTGGTCTTCCTTGATCACGTCGCGCTGGATCATCCGGCTCTTGACCGAGTTGGCGATCGACGCGGCCGGATAGTCCTTGTTGGCCACGCCCAGGATCGAGTTGTCGTGCTTGCCCGAGAAGACCGGCTCGAAGTCGCGGTCCGGGATCAGGTCGTAATCGGCCTTCAGGATCGCCGAGGGCGCCTTGAAGCCGGAATTCGACGTCGGCGAGGTAAAGGCGAGCTGCTTGCCCTTGATGTCCTCGACCTTCTCGATACCGGAACCCGGATAGGTGATGATCTCCATTTCGTAGCCGAAATGGCCGTCCTTGGACGCCATGATCGTGAAGGGCCGGAAGCCGGCACAGGCCACCGCGATCGGGTTCGAGCCGGTATTGAAGCCGGCGACGTGCAGGCGCCCGGCGCGCATCGCCTCGAGCTCGGCAGCGTTCGATTGCACCGGGAAGAACACGACCTTCTTGCCGGTGACCTTCTCCATGTGATCCAGGAAGTCCGACCAGGCCTTGGCGTAGACCGCCGGATCCTCGACCGGGGTATAGGCGAAGACCAGCGTGTCGGGGTCGACCAGCTGCGACGGATCGGTGGGGATGTCGGCGATCAGGTCGCCGTCTGCATCGGTGTAGCGGCTGTCGAGCTTGAACTCCGCCTGGGCAGAACCCGCGAGGGCCAGCACAGCGGCGACGGCAGCCGAAATCAAAAATCTCATGTTCTTCCTCCCTTGGAATGCCGCACGTCCGGCGGCTTGTTGTGCCGGTGGTCGAAGTTTCCGCGTGTCATGCGGCGCACAACCGGCCTTCTGAAGCGTAGCGAAGCAGATTCTCCTCGAAGATGAAAGCAGTTTCGATTGGGGCGCCCAGGCCGTGGCGCCCGCTGGCTCAGATGCGGTACTGGACGCCCGGCATCACGCAGAGCATCTCGAACAGCAGGTAGGCCGCCGTGATTGCGGTGTTGCCGGAGGGGTCGTAGGGCGGCGAGACCTCGACCAGATCGCCGCCGATCAGGTTCAGTCCACGGCAGCCGCGGATGATCTCCAGCGCCTGCACGGTGGTCAGACCGCCGATCTCGGGCGTGCCGGTGCCGGGCGCGAGGCCGGGGTCCAGCGCATCGATGTCGAAGGTCAGATAGACCGGCCCGGCGCCGATCTGATCCCTGACCTCGGCCATCAACGGCGTCAGCGAATTGTGCCAGCAGTCCTCGGCAGGCACCACGCGCACGCCCAGCGACGCCGCCCAGTCGAAGTCGTCCGCGGCATAGCCCGAGCCGCGCAATCCGATCTGGACCATTCGCGCCGGCTCGATCAGCCCCTCCTCGATGGCACGGCGGAACGGCGTGCCATGGGCGACCTTCTCGCCGAACATGTGGTCGTTGACGTCCGCGTGGGCGTCGACATGGATAAGGCCGACCGGCCCGTGGACCTTGTTCATCGCCCGGAGGATTGGCAGCGGGATGGTGTGGTCGCCGCCCAGCGTCAGCGGCTTGGCGCCGGTGGCAAGGATCGCGTCGTAGGCCTCCTCGATGATCCGCACCGACTCGGCCAGGTTGAAGGTATTGATCGCCACGTCGCCGATATCGGCCACTTGCAGAGACTCGAAGGGCGCGGCGCGGGTGGCCATGTTGTAGGGCCGGACCATGCAGCTCTCGGCCCGGATCTGGCGCGGCCCGAACCGGGTGCCCGAGCGGTTCGAGACGCCGATGTCCAGCGGCACGCCGACGAAGCAGACATCCAGCCCCGCGGCAGTCTCCTGCGCGGGCAGCCGCATCATCGTGGCGGGGCCGCCGAAACGGGGCATCTGATTGCCGCCCAGCGGCTGGTTGAACCGGGTCATCAGGGGGACTCACTTTCAGAGGGCATGCTGTTGGCGCCGGTACCGCTGTCGTCCAGGGTGAAGACATCGACACCGTGTTGAATGCAGACCTGCCGCAGCCTCTCCGAGGGCAGCGTGTCGGTGAAAAAGGCGGCGATGGCCTGGATTCCGGCGATCCGGACCGGCGCGGATCGTGTCAGCTTCGAACTGTCTGCCACCAAATAGACCGCGCGCGAGTGCTCGATGATCGTCCGGGCGACCCGCACTTCGCGGTAGTCGTAATCCAGCAGGCTGCCGTCCTCGTCGATCGCCGAGGCGCCGACAACCGCGAAGTCGACCTTGAACTGCTTGATGAACTCGGCCGTCGCCTCGCCGATCAGCCCGCCGTCCGACCGCCGCAGCATGCCGCCTGCGACGATGATCTCGCAATTGGGGTTGGCGGACAGCGTGTTGGCGACGTTGATGTTGTTGGTGATGACCAGCAGGTCGCGATGGCTCAGCAGCGCGCGGGCGACGGCCTCGGTCGTGGTGCCGATATTGATGAACAGCGACGAGCCGTCCGGGATCGCCGCGGCGCAGATCCGGCCGATCCGGTCCTTTTCGTCGGCCGCGATGCCGCGGCGGGCCTCGTAGCCCAGATTGGCGGTGCCCGATTCCAGCATCGCGCCACCGTGGACCCGCGTCAGCAGTCGCCGGTCGCACATATCGGTCAGGTCCCGGCGGATGGTCTGCGGGGTAACGCCGAACTGCTCGGCGAGGTCCTCGACCAGCACGCGGCCGGTTCGGTGCGCGATCTCCAGGATCTCCTTTTGCCGAATCTGAAGTGCCATGTCCCGGTCTCCGGCCCACCACAAGGAGGCGTCGCTGATTGAAAACGAATTTTCCCGAACATATGAGGGTCGCTTGCGGCGAATCAACAAAAAACAAGTCCGACTGAAGGGGAACACCAGCCGCGAGGTTCCGGTTTTTTTGTTTTGAATTGGCCAATTGGCCGCAGCGAGGCGTGGACTATGAGCCAGTCGAGCACAATCCAGTGCAGCTTCTCCGATATCCATCGCGGAATTCCAATCGAACGGGAAAGGAAATCCACATTGACTCTGAATCGAAGAATTCGCAGAAAATCGAACATAGAGGGAGCAGAAACGGCGATCTTGGGAAACAGGTGTGACGGACAGCACGATCTACGACATCGCGATCATCGGCGGCGGCGTGAACGGCTGCGGCATCGCCCGCGATGCGGCCGGGCGCGGGTTGAAGGTGTCGCTCTGCGAGCAGGGCGACCTGGCGCAGGGCACCTCGTCGGCCTCGACCAAGCTGTTCCACGGCGGGCTGCGCTATCTGGAGTATTACGAGTTCCGGCTGGTGCGCGAGGCGCTGATCGAGCGCGAGGTGCTGTTGAGCGCAATGCCTCATATCGCATGGCCGCTGCGTTTCGTGCTGCCGCATGACAAGGGCATGCGGCCCCCCTGGCTGCTGCGGCTGGGGCTGTTCATTTACGACCATCTTGGGGGCCGCAAATTGCTGCCCGGCACCCGAAGCCTCGATCTTGCCCACGACCCTGCTGGCGCGCCTCTGCGCGACGGGTTCCGAAAAGCCTTTGAGTACTCTGATTGCTGGGTGCAGGATTCGCGTCTGGTGGTGCTGAATGCCCGCGATGCGGCGGCTCGCGGCGCCGAGATCGCGGTGCACACGCGATGCGTCTCGGCCAAGCGCGATGAAGACCGTTGGGTCGTGACCGCCGAGGACGCCGCGACCGGCGCCCGCCGCGAGATCCGCGCCCGTGCGCTGGTCAACGCCGCCGGTCCCTGGGTGGACCGGGTAATTTCCGAGACGGTCCGCCTGCAAACGCCTGACCGGATCCGGCTGGTCCGCGGCAGCCACATCGTCGTCGGCAAGCTCTACGACCATGATCGCGCCTATATCTTCCAGCAGCCGGACGGCCGCATCGTCTTCGCCATCCCTTACGAGGACGACTTCACCCTGATCGGCACCACCGATTGCGAGCATGACGGCGACCCCGCCGACGCCGTCTGCACGCCCGAGGAAGCGGATTACCTGCGCGCGGCCGCCGGCCGGTACTTCAAGCAACCGATCCTGGCCGGCGACATCGTCTGGACCTATTCAGGGGTAAGGCCGCTCTACGACGACGGCGCCACCTCGGCGACGGCCGCGACCCGGGACTATGTGCTGAAGCTGGAGGGCAAGCCCGGCGAGGCACCGCTGTTGAACGTCTTCGGCGGCAAGATCACCACCTATCGCAGGCTGGCCGAGGCCGCGCTGGCCAAGCTCGCGGGTTCGTTGACCGGGGTCGGACCGGCCTGGACAGCCGGCGTGCCGATGCCGGGCGGGGACTTCCCGGTGGGCGCGGTCGGCGGGCTTATCGCCGACCTGCGCGCCCGGCACCCATTCCTGGACGAGGCCTGGGCGCGGCGGCTGGTGCGGCTCTACGGCACCGAGGCCGAGGCGATCGTGAACGATGCCGGGGGACCGGAGGACCTGGGCGTGAATTTCGGGTTCAACCTGACCGAGGCCGAAGTCCGCTGGCTGATGGACAAGGAATGGGCGCGCACCGCCGAGGACGTGCTATGGCGGCGCACGCGGCTGGGCCTGCGGCTGAGCGAGGCCGAGGCGGCACGGCTGGATGCCTGGATGCGCGAGCGGGACCAGAACGCCGAAAGCGCCGCGGCGGAATAGGCTGCGGCAGCGTTCCGGGATCGCACTGGTTCTGGAAGAAATCGTCAAGATCCCGGGGGTCGAGACCCATACCTTCCGCATGCGCTGAGCCGGGGGAGGGCACAATGAACGTGCTCGTGGCGCCGCCGATGAATTTTCCGCCGATCCCCCAGGCCGGAGACCGGCTCGGTTTCGGCGGTGGGCAGGACGTCGCGATGCGGGGCACGCTCGGCCGCACCCTCGAACATTAAAATTATTTCGACCGGACCGATTTTAGCTTTACGGCGGTCCAGAGTTCGTGCCACCATATCTTGCGGGTCGATAACGAGAACACTACGACCCTTGGCAACCCTGGGTGCATCCTGTGGGCACCGCCTCACCGGACCACCAGAGAATGGGGATCAGAGGCATGGCAGCCATCGAGCATTACCAACCCGAAGCGGACGTTCATCCGATCGATATCGCTGAAACCCTGGCCGAACAATGCGCCTGGGACTTCGACCGTCTGGGCGAGGACCAGATCGCCGTCGCGGTCGAAGGGGCGTGGCGCACCTATTCGCTGTCGCTTTTCTGGTCGGGTCACGAGGACATCCTGCGCCTGCTCTGCACCTTCGAGCTGAACCCGCCGGAAGACCGGCTGGACGAGTTCCACCGGTTGCTGAACCTGGTGAACGACAAGATCTGGTGCGGCAGCTTCACGCTGTGGCGCGAGCAGGGTCTGCTGGCCTTCCGCTGCGGCCTGACGCTGGCGGGCGGGGCGCATGCGACGCCGGAGCAGATCGAGGCGATGGTGCACAACGCGCTTGGCCTCAGCGAGCGTTTCTACCCGGCCTTCCAGCTGGTCGGCTGGGGCGGTGACAACGCCGATACTGCGATCGGAATCGCCATCGAGGAGGCCTACGGAACCGCCTGACTTTCACGCCAGCGCGCGTTAGGCTCGGCGCCGGTCCCCTGTCGAGGGCGGGGGCCGGCGCTTTTTTGCATGGGAGAGGGACCGATGACAGGGATCGATCTGGCGGCTGCGGGGGTCAAGTCCCTGGTGCTGCTCGGCTGCGGCAAGATGGGCGGCGCGATGCTGGAGGGTTGGCTGAAGGGAGGCCTGTCGCCGGGCCAGGTTCAGGTAATCGACCCGTTTCCGAGTACATGGGTGCAGGGGCTGGCGGGGCAGGGCCTGTCGCTGAACCCGGACAAGCTGGCGCCCGCAACGGTCGCGGTGATCGCGGTCAAGCCGCAGATGATGGGCGATGCTGCGCCGCAGCTGGTCTCGTTGGCGGGGCAGGGGACGGTGTTCCTGTCGATCGCCGCGGGCACGCCGATTGCGGCCTTCGAACGCTTGTTCGGTGCGGGTTCGGCGGTGATTCGCGCGATGCCGAATACTCCCGCCGCGGTCGGGCGCGGCATCAGCGCGCTGTTCGGCAATGCCGCGGCGACCGACGCCCAGTTGGCGATGGCCGAGGCGTTGCTGGGCGCGGTGGGCCAGACCGTGCGGCTGGAAAGCGAGGAACAGATGCATGCGGTGACGGGCCTGTCGGGTTCTGGGCCGGCCTATGTGTTCCACATGATCGAGGCGATGGCCGAGGCCGGGGTGGCGGCCGGGCTGGCGCCGGATCTGGCCATGAAGCTGGCTCGGGCGACCGTTGCCGGGGCCGGGGCGCTGGCCGATGCGTCGCCCGATTCGGCGGAACAGCTGCGCGTCAACGTCACCAGTCCCGGTGGCACTACGGCAGCCGGGCTGAGGGTGCTGATGCCGGAGCTTCCCGGATTGATGTCCCGAACGGTGGCTGCCGCTGCGGGCCGCTCGCGAGAGCTTGCCGGATAGAAATGGTGCACTGCACAAAAATGCTTGATAGTTTGTGCGCCGCAATATACAGAGGCTCCGAAGCCGGGGACACAGGTCCCCCACGGAGCACCCGAGGAGTATCCCGATGACCAGCCAGAAGTTTCCCTTCGCCTTCGACCCCGACCAGTTCAAGGAGATGTTCAAGGTTCCCGATTTCCAGCAGTTCTTCGCCGGCATCCAGGCCCCGAATGCCGAGCTCGGCAACGTGCTGGAGGCGCAGAAGAAGAACGTCGCCGCGCTGGTCGAGATGAACAAGATCGCGATTGCCGGCTACCAGGACGTCTTCAAACGCCAGGCCGCGCTGGTCGAGGCCGCTGTCGCCGAGGCGCGCGACCAGGTGAACGCAGTCCAGGGCCAGCCGCTGACACTGGAGCAGGCGCAGAAGAACATGGAGACGATGAAGGCCTCGGTCGAGAAGGCGCTCGCCAGTGCCAAGGAACTGGCCGAGCTGGCGCAGAAAGCCAACACCAGCGCCTTCGACGTGATCAATGCGCGCTTCGAGGAGGCCACCGCCGAATTCAAGGCTGCTGCCGAGAAGCTGAACAAGTAACTCCGGATTCGATCCGACGATCGCTTTCGGCCGCCCGCGCATGACCCGCGGGCGGCCGTATTTTATCTAAATTGTTGCAAACAAGCGAGAAATCCGCCTTCCGTTTATTGCCTGCGACATTTGTGCGCCGCACAAAATTCGTCTTGACAGATTTTGTGCGTTGCACCATATTGGCGTCAACGCAGACGGGAAGATGTCCCGCTCCGCATCATCAAGACCGAACCCAGGAGACACCAAATGAACACCGAGTCGTTCCCGTTTGCCTTCGACGCCAACAAGGTCAAGGAAATGTTCGCCATCGCCAAGCTGCCGGTCGTGGACACCGAGGCGGTGATTGCCGCTCAGCAGAAGAACATGGACGCCTTCGTCGCGGCCAACAAGGTCGTGTTTGCCGGCTACCAGGACGTGGTCAAGCGCCAGATGGCGCTGATCGAGGCTGCCGTTGCGCAGGCCAAGGACGGCTTTTCGGAGCTGCAGGGCCAGCCGCTGACCGTCGAGCAGGCCAGCGCCAATGTCGAGGCGATGAAGGTTGCCTTCGAGAAGGCCGCGGCGGACACCAAGGAGCTGACCGAGCTGGCCCACAAGGCCAACACCGGCGCCTTCGAGATCGTCAAGGCCCGCTTCGAAGAGGCCGTCGGCGAGTTCAAGGCTGCTGCCGAGAAGGCCGCCGCCTGAGGCGAGAGCCTCGCAACACGCGGACAGTGAGTATCTGGTAGCGTCAACGTTGCCTGATTGGGTCGCCTGCCTCCTCCCGGCAGGCGGCCCTCTTGCATTCCGGGGGGCGGAGCCGGTATCACGACGCCTCCAGCGAGGGAGGGAGCCCCGTGTCCGACACGATCACCTATGACGATTTTCTGAAAGTCGACATTCGTTCTGGAAGGGTGATCGACGTTCAGCCCTTCCCCGAGGCGCGAAAGCCCGCCTGGAAGCTGTGGATCGATTTCGGCGAGGCAATCGGGGTGAAGAAGACTTCGGCCCAGATCACCGAGCTTTACAGCGCCGAGGAACTGATGGGCCGGACCGTCATGGCGGTCGTCAACTTCCCCCCGCGCCAGATCGGTCCTTTCATGTCCGAAGTGCTGACCCTCGGCGTAACGGACACCGAGGGCAGGGTGGTGTTGCTGGCGCCGGATCACGATGCCCCCTTGGGCTCGCGGATGCATTGACGACGCCGTTTCCGCTTGCGTGGGGTTGAGTTCGGATCCAGACCTTCTCGAAACCGCCGCCCGGATGGCAGCCGATTCCCGGAAAGGAGCACGCCATGAAGGTTCTGACGGTGTTCGACCACCCCCGGCGCGACTCGTTTTGCGGGGCAGTCCTGGATTCATTCGTGTCGGGCCTCTCGCAGGCCGGGCACATGGCGGAGATCGCCGATCTCCATGCCGAGGGCTTCGACCCGCGGATGGTGCCGGCCGACGAGCCGGACTGGAACGACAGCGCCAAGCGCTACAGCGACGCGGTGCTGGCCGAGCAGGCCCGGATTTCCCGCAACGATGCGCTCGCCTTCGTGTTTCCCGTCTGGTGGTGGTCGATGCCGGCGATGCTGAAGGGCTGGATCGACCGCGTCTGGAACAATGGCTGGGCCTACGGGTCAAACAAGCTGCCGCACCGCCGGGCCTTGCTCATCGGAACGGCCAGTTCCACCGCCGAAGGCTATCGCAAGCGCGGCTACGACGGGGCAATGGAGGTGCAGTTGATCACCGGGATCATGAATTACTGCGGCATCCAGGATGCCGAGCTGAACCTGATGTACGACGTGACCGGCGATCCGGCGCGGCGGGACGCCTATCTGCTGGAGGCCGGGCAACTCGGGCGCGATTTCGCGAACCGGTCTGGCGGCTGATCGGGCGCCCTACCGCGGCAGCCGCAGCGTCGCCCGCAGGCCGCCGAGGCGCGGGCTGTCGTCGAGATGCAGCGAGCCGCCATGGGCGCGGGCGATGTCCTGGGCGATGGTCAGTCCCAGCCCGACCCCGGAGGCGACGTCCTGGTTGCGGGCCTCGTCGAGCCGGGTAAAGGGGCGCAGCACCTCCTCGCGCTTGTCCTCCGGGATGCCCGGCCCATCGTCCTCGACCGAGAATTCCAGCGTCCGACGGGTCAGCCGCACCGACATCGCCACATGGGCGCCGTAGCTTGCGGCGTTGTCGACCAGGTTGGTCAGGCAGCGCTTGATCGCGCCGCGCCGCATCTCGACGGTGCGCTCGCCCATGGTCTCGATCTGGCTGAAGAGCGCGATCTCGATGCCGAGGCGCCGTGCGTCGGCGGCCACTTCCTCGGCCAGCGCTGCGGGGTCGGCAGGCTCGGATGGCTCGCCACCCTCGCCGCGGGCGAAGTTCAGGAAGGCGTCCAGCATGTGGCTCATCTCGTCGATATCGCGGCCGATCTCGCGGGTCTCCGGGGTTTCCTCGGCGACCGCCAGCGCCAGCTTGATCCGGGTCAGCGGCGTGCGCAGGTCGTGGCTGACGCCGGACAGCATCCGGGTGCGCTGCTCGATGGCGCGCTCGATCCGCATCCGCATGTCGATGAAGGCGGTGCCGGCGCTGCGCACCTCCTCGGCGCCGGAGGGGCGGAAGGCCGGGCTGCGCCCCCGGCCGAATGCGGCGGCGGCATTTGCCAATTCGTTGATCGGCTTGATCTGGCTGCGCAGGAACAGCACCGACACGATCACAAGGACCACGCCTGTCAGCACCATCCAGATCAACAATTGGTGCGGGTTCGAGGGGTTCAGCCGGCGCCGTGGCACCAGCGCCCTGAGAATTCCCTTCGAGGTGACGATGCGGGCATCGACATATTTCCCGGAACTGACCAGATCCAATGCCATCGGTCGGTTCAGCAGCGACTTGAAGGTCTCCTCGATGACCCCGCCGGTAAAATCGTAGATCCGGCGCAATGCCCTGCTTTCGGTCACGCCGCCCTCGACGAGCCCCATCTCGATTCCGAACTGCACCGACATCTGCGAGATCGCGGTCCGGGCTTCCTCGAAGCTCTCCATGTCTTCGATCCGGGTGATGGCATAGTTCAGCTCGCGGGCCACCGTGGTCGCCATCTGCGCGGTCAGGGCGTCGAAATGGCGCTGGACGAAGATCGAGGCGACCACCACCTGCAGCACCAGGATCGGCACCAACAGGATCAGCAGAGCCCGTCCGAACAGGCTCTTGGGCAGGTATCTCTTGAAGAATGCCTCGATGGCTCGCATGAAGGCTCGCATGACCGGAAGCTATTGACCGGCGAAGGAGCGTGCAAGGTGGAAGACCCGTTCGACCGCAATCCCGAAGCGGTTTATGGCGCGGCCGAGGAGGTCGCGCCCGGGGTCCGGCGCGTGACCTGCCGCAACCCCTCGCCGATGACCTTCAGCGGCACCCGCAGCTATCTGGTAGGCGAGGGAGAGGTGGCATTGATCGATCCGGGTCCCGCTGCGCCCGAGCACATGGCCGCGCTGGCTGCCGCGCTGAGGCCGGGCGAGCGGATCGCGCATATCTTCGTCACCCACAGCCATGTCGACCACAGCCCGGGCGCCAGCGCCATCGCCGAGGCGACCGGTGCGCCGGTGCATGGCTTCGGGCCGCATGGCGCGGGTCTGAGCGAGACCATGCGGCGCCTGAAGCGTGACGGGGTCGATCTGGGAGGCGGCGAAGGTGGCGACGGCGGCTTTGCGCCCGACAATCCTATGGCGGAAGGCGAGACCGTCGGCGGCCGTAGCTGGGCGCTGACCGCGCTGCACACGCCCGGGCATCTGTC
This sequence comes from Thermohalobaculum sp., assembly GCA_035458445.1. GTDB lineage: Bacteria > Pseudomonadota > Alphaproteobacteria > Rhodobacterales > Rhodobacteraceae > Thermohalobaculum. The sequence goes on from DATHZU010000410.1 coordinate 16,466, forward strand.
GAACCACATCAGCCTGGTGCTGGAGGGTACAGGCACCCTCTTCACCGGCGACACCGTGATGGGCTGGGCGACCACGCTGGTCTCGCCGCCCGAGGGCGACATGGCGGCCTTCATGGCGACGCTTCGCATGCTGGCCGGGCGCACCGAAGACCGGCTCTACCTGCCGGGCCATGGCCATCCGGTGCGCGACCCGGCGGCGATGCTGGCCTTCCAGATCGCCCATCGCGAGGAGCGCATGGCCCAGATACTGGCGCGGTTGCAGGCAGGTCCGGCGGATGCGGGCGCGCTGGCCGGGGCGATCTATACCGATGTCGATTCGCGGCTGCTGCCGGCGGCGCGGAGAAATGTGCTGGCGACCCTCATCGGTCTTATGGACGAGGGCCGGGTGGTGACCCGCGGGCCGCTGTCTGCCGCGGCGGTATTCGCGCTGGCCTAACGTTTGCCCGAGCCCGGGCTCCGGACCCGGGGCAGGCCGTCGGTGCAGATGCCGCTGAGCGCGACCCAGTCGCGGTCGCTGAGCACGGGCTCGTAGGGGGCATCGCCGATCCGGTCCGCCGCGGCGGCGCGCTTGGCGCGCTCCTCGAGGCCGGGATGGCTGGCCAGCAGCTTCAACGCTTCCGGGGTGTCGCCGTAGGTCTCGCGCATCTTGTCGAAGAATTCGACGAATGGCCGGGTGGGCAGTTCGGCGTCGCCAAGCAGCTGGTAGGCGACTTCGTCGGCCTTCGCCTCGGCCTCGCGCTGGTAGCTGGCATCCAGCAGCCATTTCGAGGTGACCACCACGATGCTGGCGCCGAACACGTCGCCCAGCAGCAAGCCCAGGATTCCGGCGCTGCCTGCCGCCCGCAGCGCTTCGCGGGTCGGGTCGAAATGCACCACGTGACCAATCTCGTGGGCCAGCACACCGGCGACTTCCTCCGGGCTGTCGGCGGTCTCGATCAGCCCGCGAAACAGCACGATCCGGCCGCCAGGCAGGGCCACCGCATTGACCATCGGGAAGTCAATCACACTGATCCGTAGCGGATAGGGCAAGTTCGGCTCCGGCATCAGCCGGTCGGTCATCTGTTCGAGCGCGGCGACGCCCGAAGGGACGTCGCAATATGCGGGCGCGGTTCCGCCAGACATCAGCGACAGTATCGACTGGAGCTGCCCGGCCACTGCATCGCCGAACTGTTGCTCGCGCTCGGGCGGAATCATGTGCGCCAGCTGGCTGGCCAGGACCGGAACCAGCACGAAGACGATCACCGCCAGCGAGGCGAGTGCGCCGCCGCTCCACAGCAGCGCCCTGCGCAGGTTCCGGCGGCCGACCGGGCGATGGAACAGGTTGGGGCAGACGGCCATGATCGCATCCAGCATCTCGCGGTCGGCGAGCACCAGGCGCTCGTCGCTGTCGCGCTCGGGTACAAGCTGGACCGAACTGTCCTTGCGCCTGCCCAGCGCCCGCAGACTGGCCAGCGGCCAATGGGCGATTGCAGTGCCATCGACCGACATGATCGTGAGCGAGCGCTCGCCGAAGCTGATGATCACCCAGCGCGGCTGGGCGGATTCGCCGTCGAAGTAGCGGGCTTCGGCTTCCAGCTTGGCGTAACGCGCCAGGGCTGTCATCAGATTCCGGCTCCGACATCCACTCCCAGGGCATCCGCGAAGCCACCCGCCTCCGCAGCCGCATCATGCTCGCGCTGGCGGCTCAGGGACAGAAGCTGGACATTGTTGAGTGTCATCGACTCGGCCTTGCGCTGAAGGATCGGCTGGGTGATGAACACATGGCCGAAGGCATACGATACCGCGAAAACCACCACGTAGCCGACGATGACGATCGCCATCGTCGTCCAGTCGCCGGCAGCGCCGTCGAAGCCCTTCATCCGGGTCATGGCGGTGAACTGCTCGGGGCTGACCAGCACGTAGGCCACGATCGCGGCCAGCGCCATCACCACCAGCGCGACGACGATGGTGAAGATGGTGACCGCCAGCGAGCCAAGCACATAGACCTTGATCACCTGCGTCGGCGAGATGTCGCAGGTGAAGGTCACATCGCCCAGGCTGCGGTGGTTCCAGAGATAGCGGAAAGTCACTACCTCGTAGCGCAGCGCCATCACGAACAGCGCGAACGAGCCGACGCCGATGATCGCCATGCCGATCACCGCGGTCGCGGGATTGTACTTGTCGGCCGCCATGCCCCACGAGGCCAGGCCCATCATGCCGAAGATGATGTATAGCCAGACCCACTGGGCGAACAGCCCGACCCACGAGCCGCCCTGTTCGAACTTCAGATCGCCATACCAGGCCCGGTCGGTGGCATACTTGCTGAGCTTGAACTGCGCGTAGGGGCGCAGCAGACCGGCGGTCAGAATCGCGACGGTCCAATACCACATCGCCCGCCAGGCATATCCCCAGGCGCCCTTTCCCAGCCCGAATCGGATGCCGCGCCAGCGGGTCCGCGCCAGGATGTAATGGCGCGCCCGGTATTGCGCGAAAAAGATCAGCGGCGCTGCGAACAGCATCGACAGCGGCAGCGCCCAGGGGCTGCCGTTCAGAAACGAGATCTCCACATAGGTCAGCGCCAGGTTCACGAGCGCCAGGTAGACCGCCAGGATCACGATCGCCATCAGGAAGCCGAGAAGCTTCTCGAAGCCGGTGCCGGAATACTCGAACGGGTCGCCCTGGATCCGGATCGCGTGCCAGTAGTGGCGGCGCAGGCTGGTGGTCATCCAGAACCGGTAGATGCCCAGCGTCAGCACCGTCAGGCCGACGGCGCGCAATACCAGCCAGAACAGCGATGGGCCGTCGAACGAGTAGATCGGCCGCGACCGGCCGGTACGGTGGCTGTCATCAAGGACGAGATCGCGGTCGCGATCCCATTCGACCCGATAATCGGGACGTTCCTTGACCCCGCGATACCGCTCGAGATCCCAGGGCTTCGGGCCACTGGTTTCATCGGTCATTTCGGCGCACCCCGTCCTGTCGTCTGCTCGATCCGTTATAGACTATCACCTAATTTGACCTGTTTGTCACGGAAACGGTTCTACGGCAAGCCTTTCGGGGCAAACGTTCATGCCGGTTCACAGTTCCGACAGGTCGGTTAAGATGAGCGCGGATTCGGTGCTGTAAGGGATGGCGGAATGGTTCGGAACCTGACGGAATTCACCACGCTGACATTCGATTGCTACGGCACGCTGATCGACTGGGAAAGCGGTATCTGGGATGCGCTCCAGCCGCTGATCATGGCGAGCGGGCGCACCGACATCACCCGCGCCGCGGCGCTCGGCATCTTCGCGCAGCGGGAATCGGCGCAGCAGGCGGCGACACCCGGTATGCTGTATCCGGAGGTGCTGACCAAGGTTCATGGCGCCATCGCCCGGCATTACGGGTTGTCCACGACCGCCGCGCTGGATGCGGATTTCGGCGCCTCGCTGCCGCACTGGCCGGCCTTCCCGGACAGCGCCGATTCGCTGAGGCGACTGAAGCGGCGCTGCAAGCTGGTGATCCTGTCGAACGTGAACCGGGCGGGCTTCGCCGCCTCGAACCGCAAGCTGGGGGTGGAGTTCGACACCATCTACACTGCCGAGGACGTGGGATCCTACAAGCCGGATCCGCGGAACTTCGATTTCATGTTGACCCGCCTGCAGGCGGATCACGGGACAGCGCCGGGGCAGATCCTGCACACCGCCCAGAGCCTGTTCCACGACCATGTGCCGGCAACGCGCGCGGGGCTGGCCAAGGCCTGGATCGACCGGCAGGGTCTGTCAGAAGGCGGCGACTGGGGCGCGACCGCCGAAGTGCCCGAGCGGCCCGAGGTGGACTTCCTGTTCCCCTCGATGGCGGCGCTGGCGGACGCGCTGGAGGCATGAGCGCCGCGCGCAGGCTGTTGCGATGACCGCACGCCCTGTCATCGGCAACGCGGCGGCGCGCAGCCTGTTCCTGGCGCGCCACGCGCTGGGCGACGACCCGCGGCGCAAGCAATCGGCCGCCGATCTGCTGGCGTTGATCGAGCGGATCGGCTTTGTGCAGGTGGACAGCATCAACACCGTCGCCCGGGCGCATGACATGATCCTGTTCGCCCGCAACCAGACCTACAGGCCGGCCAATCTGGCCCGGCTGCTGGAACGCGACCGCGCGCTGTTCGAGAACTGGACCCACGATGCCGCGATCATCCCGTCGCGGTTCTTTCCCTACTGGCGCCCGCGTTTCGCCCGCAGCGCCGAACGGATCAGGCAGCGCTGGAGCGGCTGGCACCGGCCCGGATTCATCGAGATGCTGGACGAGATCCGCGCCCATGTGGCCGGAAACGGAACCGCCATGGCGCGCGAGCTGGGGACCGGCGAGGCCAAGTCGAACGGCGGTTGGTGGGACTGGCATCCTTCGAAGACGGCGCTGGAATATCTTTGGCGCACCGGCGAGCTGGCGATCTGCCACCGGCGCGGCTTCCAGAAGGCCTATGACCTGACCGAGCGGGTGATCCCTTCCCGGTACCTGGGCGAGGTGCCTAGCGAGGCCGAGTTCATCGACTGGGCCTGCGCCTCGGCGCTGGACCGGCTGGGCTTTGCCACCTCGGGCGAGATCGCCGCGTTCTGGGATTCGGTCACCCCCGCCGAGGCTGCCGCATGGTGCCGGGACAAGCTGGGCCGCGACCTGATCGAGGTCGAGATCGAGAGTGCCGACGGAACGAAGCCGCGCCGGGCCTTCGCGCGGCCGGACCTGCCCGAGATGGCGCCGGAGGCACCGTGCCCGCCGGACCGGGTGCGCATCCTCAGCCCCTTCGACCCGGTGCTGCGCGACCGCAAGCGGACCGAGCGCCTGTTCGGCTTCAGCTACCGGATCGAAGTCTTCGTGCCGGCGCCGAAGCGGCAATACGGCTATTACGTGTTCCCGATTCTGGAGGGCAATCGCCTGATCGGCCGCATCGACATGAAGTGCC
>DATHZU010000411.1:0-5104 GCA_035458445.1 Thermohalobaculum sp.
GGCGGCGGTCTGGCCCGGGCCGCTGACGCTGGTCGCGCAGAAGCGCGCGGATTCAGGCGTCTCCGAGCTCGTCACCGCCGGATTGCGGACGCTGGCGGTCCGGGTGCCCGCGCATCCGCTGGCCCAGGCGCTGCTGAGGGCCTTTGGCGGCCCGGTGGCCGCGCCGTCAGCCAACATCTCGGGCGAGGTCAGCCCGACAATGGCGGGGCATGTTCTGGAAGCATTCGGCGGCCGGATAGCCGCGGTTTTGGACGGCGGGCCGTGCCCCGTGGGCGTGGAGTCGACCGTCATCGGTTTCGATGGCGGCCAGCCGGTGCTGCTGCGTCCCGGCGGGCTGGAGGTGGAGGTCGCCAGCGAGATCCTGGGCAGGGCGCTGATCCCGGACCGGGGCGATTCCGTGCGGGCGCCGGGACAGCTCGCCAGCCACTACGCGCCGGGCGCCGCCCTGCGATTGAACGCGGACCGGCCCCAGCCGGGCGAGGCCTGGCTCGGCTTCGGCCTGGACCCGGACGGCATCGCGGGCGCGGCGCTGAACCTCTCGGAGGAGGGCGACCTGACGCAGGCGGCGGCAAACCTGTTCGCGCATCTGCGCGCGCTGGACGCGATGCTGGGCGGGCGCGGCACCATCGCGGTTGCCCGGGTGCCGAAGCACGGCCTGGGGCTGGCGATCAATGACCGGCTGACCCGGGCGGCGGCGGAGCGGTAATAACCCTGACCTGCGCGGCGCCGGGTCAGTGCATGGGATGGCAGGCGTGACCGGACTGATCGAACCCTCGCCGAAGCATATCGCGGAACTGGCCGAATGCGCCGGTCCCGGCGGCTTTCTGGCGGCTTCGGACGACGCCGCACAAGCATATCTGACCGAGAGCCGCGGATTGCTGCGCGGGCGGGCGGCGGCGGTGCTGAAACCCTCCGACACGGGTCAGGTCGCGGCGATCCTGCGCTACTGCAACGCGCACCGGATCGGGGTCATCCCCTATGGCGGGGGCACCGGACTGGTGGGGGGGCAGGTCTGTCCGGACGGTCCCCGCCCCATTGTCCTCTCGCTGGAGCGGATGGACCGCATCCGTGCCGTGCTGCCCGATGACGGGGCGATCATCGCCGAGGCCGGGGTCGTGCTGGCCGATCTGCAGGCCGCGGCCGAAGCGGCGGGCAGGCTGTTCCCGCTGTCGCTGGCGGCGCAGGGCTCGTGCCGGATCGGCGGCAATCTGGCCACCAATGCCGGCGGCGTGCAGGTGCTGCGCTACGGGAATGCGCGGGATCTCTGCCTGGGGATCGAGGCGGTGCTGGCAGACGGCTCGGTGCTGCACGGGCTGAAGCCGCTGCGAAAGGACAACACCGGCTACGACCTCCGGCACCTGCTGATCGGCTCGGAGGGGACGCTGGGGGTGATCACGGCGGCCTGCCTGAAACTGTTCCCGCAACCCGGCGAGACGGTGACGGCGATGCTGGCGGTGTCCGCGCCCGAGGCGGCGGTCGCGCTGTTGCGGCTGCTGCGCGAGCGGCTGGGCGACGGGGTCACGGCCTTCGAGCTGATCGCCCGGCAGGGGATCGACTGGCTGACCGGGTTCTACCCGGACCGCCCCGACCCGCTGGCCGGGCGTCCGGAATGGCGGGTGCTGCTCGAGGCGGCCGGCCCGGCGGATGCCGGTCTGGCGGGCCGCGCCGAGGCTGCGCTGGCCGAGGTGATCGAGGCCGGACTCGCAACCGATGGCGTGCTTGCCGGCAACGAGGCCCAGCGGCGCCATATGTGGTGGATGCGAGAGACCCTTCCCGAGTGCAACCGCCGGGTCGGGTCGATCTCGTCGCACGACATCTCGCTGCCGCTCAGCCGGATCGCCGGGTTCATCCCCGAGGCCAAGGCGGTCGCCGCCGGGTTCGGGTCCGATCTGCGGGTGAACTGCTTCGGCCATGTCGGCGACGGCAACCTGCATTTCAACGTCTTCCCGCCCGAGGGGCAGCGGGCGGTCGACTGGCGCCACCTCTCCGGTGCGGTCAGGTCGGCGGTGCATGACCTGGTGGACGCCCATGGCGGCTCGGTCAGCGCCGAGCACGGGATCGGGCGGATGAAGACGCAGGATCTGGTCAGATACGGCGACCCTGCCAGACTGGCGGCGATGCGGGCGATCAAGGCTGCGCTGGACCCTGTCGGGATATTGAACCCCGGCGCCGTGCTGTCGGGCCGCGACGGCTGAACGAGGCCCCGGCGCCGGGACCGGCAGCGTTGACTATCCCGTGATCGCGGCGCCTCGGCCATTGAGTTTTGGAAGGCTTTGATTTCATTGTCTTCTGCCAGTGGCGGCTCCGCAGGTCGGGCCGCCGGACCGATGCGATCGGCGAAGAAAGGTAAGCGGACTGATGGACTTTCATCTGATTGCGCGTCTGATCCGCGACAAGCTGCGCGACCGGACGACCTATGTGCTGGCCCTGATCGTCGGCACGCTGATCAACGCCTACGGCCAGCTTCTGGTGCCGTGGTTCCGCACCGGGGCCGATCCGTTCGCGCAGCTTGCAGCCGAGATGCAGGTCAGGCCCGGATTGACCACCTTCTCGATCTTCCTGGCCTTTGCGTTCCCGTTCTGTGTCGGCATCTATTCCGCCGTCGCCGCGCGCTACAAGAACCGGCGGGTCGAGTCGATCGCCGACTTCCCCGAGCGCAAGCCGGACCCGGTGTTCCGTGCCCGGCGCGACGGAGCGCTGGTCGAGGTGGGCGAGAACACCCAGCGGTTCTTCGCGCGCTACCGGATCGACTGCGCCCAGCGGATCCTGGGCGACGAGGCTTGGGAGAAGATCTGCTCTGACCAGTTGTCCGGTGAGCGCATCGTCGTCCATTTCGAGGCGGAAGGCGAGAAATACCTCGTCACCCACGCGCCGACGCTGAACGACCAGATCAACATCTACATGACCCGGCTGTCCGGGTTGCGGCTGGAGGCTTGAGGGCAACTGCACCGTTGCCTGCCGGGATGCGTGCTCATTCCGGGCCGGTGAAGCTCCGCGCATTGGCCAGGCTGGGAATCTTCGCGCGCGCTTTCGCCACGGCGTCGAGGTCCAGCGTCACATGGGTGACGCCCGGCCCCTCGCCCGCATCCGCCAGCACCTTGCCCCAGGGATCGATGGCCAGCGAGTGGCCATAGGTCTCGCGCACCCGGCCCCGGCTGGCCGCATGGGTGCCGGTTTGCGCGGCGGCCAGCACGAAGCATCCGGTTTCGATCGCGCGGGCGCGCAGCAGCGTCTCCCAATGTGCCCGTCCTGTGGGCACGGTGAACGCCGAAGGGACCGTCAGGATCACCGCGCCGCCCATCGCCAGGGCGCGGTACAGCATCGGGAAGCGCATGTCGTAGCAGATCGTCAGCCCCAGGGTTCCCCAGGGCGCCGCGGCGGTCACCGCCCGCTCGCCCGGCCGGTATCCCTTCGACTCGCGATAGCTCTCGCCGTCGCCCAGCTCGACGTCGAACATGTGGATCTTGTCGTAGCGGGCCCGGATGGCGCCGTCCGGCCCGATCAGGAACTGCCGGTTGACGAAGCGCCCGTCCGGGTCGCCCGACTTCAGCGCCAGCGAGCCGAGCGACAGCCAGATGCCCAGCTCCGCCGCCACTTCGCGCAGCCGCGCCAGGGTGCGGTCGTCGGTTTCCAGCGCCAGCCGGGCCTCCTGCGCGGTCCGGCTGGCGGAGACCATGTTGGTGACCTCGGGGGTCAGCACCAGCGCGGCCCCCCCGGCCGCCGCCTGGCGGATCAGGCCTTCGGTCACAGGCAGGTTCGCCTCCGGGTCGTCGGAGCTGGTCAGCTGGACCAGGGCCGCGGGCAGTTCCAACTGTCAGCCCGCCAGCATCGGGTCGAGCTGCCCGGACCGCTCGAGCGCGTAGAGCTCGTCGCAGCCGCCGACATGGGTGCCGCCGATGAAGATCTGCGGCACGGTGCGCCGCCCGCCGGCGCGAACCATCATCTCGGACCGCCGTGCCATGTCGCCCGAGACGTCGGTCTCGGCAAAGGCGACACCCTTGTGAGCCAGAAGCTGCTTGGCGCGGTGGCAGTAGCCGCAGAAGGGGCTGGTGTAGATCTCGACGGCCCGCATGGCCTGGTCTCTCCGGGAAGGGGAACTAAGCCGTCCGGAAGTAGGGCAACTCGTCGAAGCTGACAAGGGCGAGGGCGAGAACCGCGATATCGCGCGCCCCGGCCTCGCGGCAGGCGGCGGCGGCGGCATTCAGCGTGGCGCCGGTGGTCAGCACGTCGTCGACGATCAGCACCCGCTTCCCTGCCAGCCGCGCGGCGGCGCCGCGGGCGGGGCGGATCGCGCCCGCGATGTTGGCCGCGCGCGCCGCCCTGTCGCGGCCATCCTGGCTGGCGGTGCGCCGGATGCGGTTCAGCAGGCCGGGCGCGAAGGCCCCGGGCTTTCCGGCGGCGCGCGCCAATGCCCGGGCCAGCTCGGCAGACTGGTTGTAGCGGCGGCGCAGGCGCCGGGTCCAATGCATAGGGACCGGCACGATAACCTCTGCCTCCGTCACCAGCGCACGGCCAGCCCGATGCATCCAGCCGCCCAGCATCGGCAGCATGTCCAGCCGGTCGCCATGCTTCAGCGCCAGGACCAGGCGGCGCCCGGCACCCTCGTAGGCGAAGACCGCCGCGCCCCGGTCCCAGGCCGGGGGGTGGGCCTGGCAGGTATCGCACAGGAAGCCCGCGTCGCGGACCCCGAGGCCAGGAACCGGCCGCCCGCAGGCGGCGCAGCCGGGGCCGGACAGGAATGCGGTGTCCGCCCAGCAGGCCGGGCACAGGCTGCGCGGCACCGCCGTCTCGGCCCGGCAGGCGGGGCAGGACGACGGGAACAGCGCATCGATCAGCGCGGCCGGCATGGCGGCTGGGATGGAAAGCGGCATTCTTACCCCTCGTCCCGGGCGTCTCGGACGGCTATATCCGGGGGCGGAGGAGTTAAGGATGCGTGAAGAGCGGCCCGACCTGTTCGACCTTGCCGCCCTGGCCCGGCGGCGCGACCGGGCAATGCTTCTGGGTTTCGCGGGCGGCGCCGATTTCCTGTGGCGCGAGGCGGCACGGCTGCTGGCCGACCGCGCCGGCGCGGCGCTGGGGCCGCGGCGGGAGATGCGCCAGAGAT
>DATHZU010000412.1:0-5765 GCA_035458445.1 Thermohalobaculum sp.
GGCGGCGGTCGGCATGCTGCGGGGCCAGGGCAACCTGCAGTTCTTCGGCTTGCCCTTCAGCCTCGACGGCGCCCGCCCGGCCCGCGAGGGAACCGCCCACAGGCTGGGAGAAGACGATGAATGGCTGGAGGACCTGCTCGCAGGCGGCTCATCCACCATCTGATGATTGAACCAGCATCTTCCTGCACGCCCGCGTTGGAGTAGAATGACCCGATGAGCGATGCACCAAAGAGCATGACCCCCGGCCCCGGCGGCCGCGTGATCGTGGCGCGCTACGGCCGCGACCTGGAGGACTTCACCGTCGGCGATGTCTACGAGCACCGCCCGGGACGGACCGTCACCCAGGCCGACAATATCCAGTTCAGCCTGCTGACCATGAACCGCCACCCGGTCCATTGCGACGACGCCTACAGCGCGCAGTCGGAATTCGGCCAGGCGCTGGTGAACTCGACCCTGACGCTGGCCATCGTCACCGGGCTGACAGTAGACGACGTCAGCGCGCGGGCCGTCGCAAACCTGGGCTGGCGCGAGGTGAAGCTGACGGCGCCGGTCTTTGTCGGCGACACGCTCTATGCGCGCACCAAGGTGTTGGATGCGCGCGAGTCGAAGTCGCGCCCCGGCGAGGGCGTGGTCACCACCTATACCGAAGGCTACAAGCAGGACGGCACCGTGGTGTTGAGCTTCGAGCGCGTCAGTCTGGTGCGCAAGCGCGGACACGGGCCGGAGGCTTAAGGGAGGAATCCGATGAACAGGCAGACCGACATCCTGAGCCAGGCCGCCACCGAGGCCCCGATCAGCGAGCGGCTGGCGGCCTTCGCGGTGGAACTTGAGCACGACGCGATCCCGGCGAAGGTGCGCACCCGCGCCGCGCACCACATGCTGGACGCGGCGGGCATCGCGCTGGCCTCGACCCGCTACGAGTTCGCCCACAAGACCCTGGCGGGCCTGCAGGCGCTGGGGGCCGCCGGCCCAGAATCCAACGGGGTGCCGGTGCTGGGGATGCCCGCCCGGATGAACCCGCGCGATGCGGCCACGGTGAACGGCTTCCTGATCCACGGGCTGGACTACGACGACACGCATATCGCCGGGATCGTCCACCCCACCGCCAGCGTGCTGCCCGCCGTGCTGTCCGCCGCCGCGATGACCGGCGCCTCGGGCCGAGAGATGCTGACGGCCTATGTGGTGGGCATCGAGACCGCCACCCGCATCGGCGCCTGCGCCAAGAGCGCCTTCCACCAGGTCGGCTTCCACCCCACCGGCATGGTCGGCATCTTCGGCTGCGTGCTGGCGGCGGGGCGGCTGATGGGCCTCAACGTCGCGCAACTGGCCCATGCCCAGGGCCTCGCCGTCTCGATGGCCGGGGGCAGCATGGAGTTCCTCGAGGACGGCGCCTGGAACAAGCGCTTCCACCCGGGCTGGGCCGCCTCCTCGGCGCTGACCGCCGTGGCGTTGGCGAAGGAAGGCTTCGTCGGAGCTACCCGGCCCTATGACGGGCGCTTCGGGCTGTTCAACATCTATGGCGGCAAGTTCACCGACTGGATCGACCTGGCGGGCATCTCGGCGGGGCTTGGCTCGGTCTGGGAGCTGCTGGACACCGCCATCAAACCCTATCCCACCTGCCACTTCACCCATGCCGCCATAGACGCCGCATTGGCCCTGCGCGACCGCTGCCCGGCGGACAGGATCGCCCGGATCGAGGTCCGGGTGCCGGAACAGGTCTTCGGCACGATCTGCGAGCCAGAGGCCAACAAGCTGCGCCCCAAGAACGACTACGACGCCAAGTTCTCGGTGCAGTATCTGGTCGCCACGGCGCTGGTGCATGGACGGCTGGGGCTGGCGGAGCTGGAGCCCGCCTTCCTCACCGACCCGGCCACCCTTGCGCTGGCCGACCGCACCTCCTTTGCCCCCTTCGGCGAGGGGCCATTCCCGAAGGCCTATTCCGGTGCCGTCACCATCACCCTGGCGGACGGTACGGTGCACGAGCATTCGGAGGCCGTTAACCGCGGCGCGGCGGACCGCCCGCTGACCAATGCCGAGATCGTCGAGAAGTACCGCGCCAACGCGGCGCTGTGGGCCGGCCCCGCCAAGGTGGCGAGGATGGAAGCATCGCTCCTCGGTGTCGACGAGACCCCCCATGCGGTGGCGGCCTTCGCCCCGTTCTGCGGGGCCTGAGATGGAGGCCGATCAGGAACGACAGATCCTCGATGCTATCGAGAAGTTCCTCGCCCGCGACGTCGCCCCCTTCGCCCAGAAGCTGGAGGCCGCCGACACCTATCCCGAGGACATCGTCGAGCGGATGAAGGAGCTGGGCCTGTTCGGCGCCGTGATCCCGGAGGAGTATGGCGGCCTGGGCCTGCCGCCCTCGACCTATGCCAAGATCATCGAGCGGATCGCCCAGGTGTGGATGTCGGTCTCGGGAATCATCAACTCGCATCTGATCATGGCGCATATCGTTGCGAAGATGGGAACCGACGAGCAGAAGCGCCACTTCCTGCCCCGCTTCGCCAGCGGCGAGACCCGCGGCGGGCTGGCGTTGACCGAGCCCGATTGCGGCACCGACCTGCAGGCGATCCGCACCACCGCGCGGGCAGACGGCAACGACTACGTGGTGAACGGCACCAAGACCTGGATCTCGAACGGCATCCACGGGCAGGCCTTCGCGGTGCTGGTCAAGACCGACCCCCAGGCCCAACCCCGCCACAAGGGCATGAGCCTGTTCATCGCCGAGAAGGGGCCGGGCTTCCGCCCGTCGCGCAAGCTCGAGAAGCTCGGCTACAAGGGCATCGACAGCGCAGAACTGATCTTCGAGGATTTCAGGGTTCCCGGCTTCAACCTGATCGGGGGCGAGGGAAACGGCATGGCCGCCGCGATCTCGGGGCTGGAGCTTGGCCGGGTCAACGTCGCCGCGCGCGGGGTCGGGGTGGCGCAGGCGGCGCTGGACGAGGCGGTGAAATACGCGCAAGTACGCCAGACCTTCGGCAAGCCGATCCACCAGCACCAGGCAATCGCGCTGAAACTGGGCGACATGGCCACCCGCACCGAGGCGGCGCGGCTGCTGACCGAAAAGGCCGCGAACGCCCTCGACCGGGGCGAGCGCTGCGACTACGAGGCCGGCATGGCCAAGCTCTTCGCCACCGAGGCGGCGCTGGAAAACGCCACCGAGGCGCTGCGCATCCATGGCGGCTACGGCTATTCCAAGGAATTCATCGTCGAGCGGCTGTACCGCGACGCGCCCTTGCTGTGCATCGGCGAGGGCACCAACGAGATCCAGCGCCTGCTGATCGCCAAAAGGCTGATCGAGAGGAACCCGGTGTGACCGCCGGGCACGCCACGCACCCCCTCCCTAACCCTCCCCTCAGCGGGGGGGAGGGGACCGCGCTGCGCAGGGTCGGCAAGCGGCAAGGCAAGAAGTGCGACGGTGTTCCCTCCCCCCGCTGGGGGGAGGGTTAGGGAGGGGGTGCGGAAATGACCCTCCCCCTCACAGGCACCACCATCCTGGCCGTCGAGCAATACGGCGCCGGGCCGTTCGGCACGATGCTGCTGGCCGACCTCGGCGCCGAGGTGATCAAGATCGAGAACCCCGCAGATGGCGGCGACATGGCGCGCGCCGTGGGCCCGCATTTCCTGCCGGACGGCTCCAGCCAGTTCTTCCATACCTTCAACCGCAACAAGCGCTCGCTGACCCTGAACCTGAAGACGGACGAGGGGAGGGAGCTTTTTCACAAGCTCGTGGCGGAGGCCGACGCGGTGCTGAACAACCTGCGGGGCGACCTGCCGGCCAAGCTGGGGCTGGACTATGCGGCGCTGGCCCCGGTCAACCCGGCCATCGTCTGCGCCCATCTGTCGGCCTATGGCCGCGAGGGGCCGCGCAAGTCCTGGCCCGGCTACGACTACCTGATCCAGGCCGAGGCGGGCTATCTGAGCGTGACCGGCGAGCCCGACGGCCCGCCTGCGCGCTTCGGCCTGTCGGTGGTCGACATGATGACCGGGCTGATGGCCGCCTTCGCGCTGGCCTGCGGGGTGATCGGGGCGCGGGCCTCGGGCAAGGGCATGGACCTGGACACCTCGCTGTTCGACACCGGGCTGCACAATCTGGGCTACCTCGCCACCTGGTATCTGAACGCCGGGGTGAACCAGGGCCGCGAGCCCAGGTCCTCGCATCCCTCGCTGACGCCCTCGCAGCTCTATCGCACCAAGGACGGCTGGCTGTTCGTCATGTGCAACAAGGAGAAGTTCTGGCCGATCCTGTGCCAGGCGCTGGGCCGGACCGACTGGGCCGCCAATCCGCGCTTCGAGAGTTTCGCGGGCAGGCTCGAGCACCGGGCCGAGCTGACCGAGATGCTTGACGGGGTGCTGATGGAGCGCACCACCGCCGAGTGGCTGGAGCGCCTCAGCGGCATCGCCCCGGTGGCGCCGGTTTATGACGTGGCGGAGGCGCTGGAGAGCCCGTTCGTCGCGGAAGGGCATCGGACCGGCGCCTATGCGGGGCCGGACGGGGCCGAACTCCTGCGGATGCTGGCCGGGCCGGTGAAGGTGGGCGGCGCCGAGACTCCGCGCCGGGCCGGGCCGGGCCTCGGCGCCGATACCGGGGCGATCCTGCGCGGGCTGGGCCTGAGCGAGGAGCAGATCGCCGCGCTTCGGGAAAAGGGCGTCGTCTGATCCCTATCCCGCCAGCCGCTCGGCGTGCCAGCGGATGTGGTCCTCCATGAAGCTGGCGACGAAGAAGTAGCTGTGGTCGTAGCCCGGCTGCATGCGGAACATGTGCGGCGTGCGGGTCTCGGCCAGCGCCGAGGCCAGAGCCTCGGGCTTCAGGAGGTCCAGGAACTGGTCCTCCGCCCCCTGATCCACCAGGATGTCGCCGTCCCAGCCGGTCTCGCGCAGCATCAGGCTGGCATCATGGGCGCGCCAGGCCGCCTCGTCCGGCCCCAGATAGGCGCCAAGCTGCTTGCGGCCCCAGTCGCTGGCGGAAGGATGCGCGATCGGCGCGAAGGCCGAGAGCGAGGAATAAAGGCCCGGATTGGCCAGCGCCAGGGTGATCGCCCCATGCCCGCCCATGGAATGGCCGGTGATGCCCTGTGCGGCCTCGTCCACCGGGAAGTTCGCCGCCACCAGCTCCTGCAGCTCGTCGACGATGTAGGACCGCATCCTGAAATGCGGCGCCCAGGGGTCCTGCATGGCGTCCACGTAGAAACCCGCCCCCTGCCCCAGGTCGTAGGCCTCGTCGTCGGCCACGCCCGGCCCGCGCGGCGAGGTGTCGGGGAAGACCAGCGCCAGCCCCTCCTCGGCGGCCCAGGCCTGCGCCCCGGCCTTGATCATGGCGTTTTCGTGGGTACAGGTCAGGCCCGACAGGTACCACAGCACCGGCACCGGGCCGTCCTGCGCCTGGGGCGGCAGGTAGAGGCCGAAGGTCATGTCGCAGCCGGTGGTCCGAGCCGCGTGCCTGTAGACCCCCTGCACGCCACCGAAACAGCGGTTCTCGGCTATGGTCTCCATCTGATCTGCTCCCTGCCTGTTCCGCGCCCCGACCGTCTAGCCCATAGGCGCGGCGCGGGACAAGCAGACTTGGCCCGCCGGGCGGCAGATTGTTGCGCCATGGCGATTCGTCGCCTAGCATCGCAGCCATGACCGCACAAACCGGATACCTCCTGATCGCCGATATCTCCGGCTATACGGCCTTTCTGACATCCTCCGAGCAGGAACACGCCACTCCGATCCTGCGCGCTCTGCTGGGTGCGCTGGTCGAGCAGATCGGCGATCCCCTTAAC
>DATHZU010000413.1:0-6231 GCA_035458445.1 Thermohalobaculum sp.
GCGATCCTGATCGGCGGGCTGATCGTGCTGTTCCTGGGCTTCCTGGTCCGCTCGGCGAAGCGCGCCGGGCGCCGGCAGACCGACCGCACCGCCGATGTCATCACTTATCTCTCGGATGCGCTGAACAACATCCGGCCGCTGAAGGCGATGGCCCGCCAGGGCAGCTTCGCGCATCTGCTCGAGCGCAACATCGCCGGGCTGCGCGCGGCGCTGCGCCGGCAGGTCATCTCGAAACAGGCGCTGAAGAACTTCGACGAGATCCTGGGGGCCGTTTCTCTGGGGGCCGGGCTGGTGCTGGCGATCTCGCTGTGGGACATGCCCCCCGCCGAGCTGGCAGTGATCGGTATCCTGCTGGTGCAGATGGTCAACTCGATCGGCAAGATCCAGAAGGAATACCAGGACGCGGCGATCTACGAGAGCGCCTATCACGCCGTTCTGCAGCAGATCAACGAAACCCGCGCCGCGCACGAGCCGGATCGCGGCACCGCCGAGCCCAGCTTCGCCCGCGACATCAGGCTGGTGAATGTCAGTTTCTCGCATCCGGCAACCCCGGTGCTGAGGGGCGTTTCGCTAGAGTTCCCCAAGGACTCGGTCACCGTGCTGACCGGACCGTCCGGCGCCGGCAAGACCACCATCACCGACCTGCTGATCGGCTTTCGCACTCCGGACAGCGGCCAGGTGCTGATCGACGGCAGGCCGCTGGCCGAGATCGGGCTGAACCAGTGGCGCGGCACGATCGGCTATGTGCCGCAGGAGCTGGTGCTGTTCCACGACAGCATCTTCGCCAACATCGCGCTGGGCGACCCGGAGATCGGCGAACCGGAGGTGCGGGCGGCGCTGGACGCCGCCGGGGCGCTGGACTTCGTCGACGAGATGGAAGACGGCATGCACACACAGGTGGGCGAAAAGGGCGCCAAGCTGTCGGGCGGCCAGCGCCAGCGGATCGCGCTGGCACGCGCCTTGGTCAAACGCCCGGCACTGCTGATCCTGGACGAAGTGACCAGCGCGCTGGACCCGAAAAACGAGCGGGCCATCGTCGAGAACGTTCGGGCGCTGCGCGGCCAGTCGACGATCATCGCGATCACCCACCGCCCCGCCTTCCTGGACATCGCCGACCGCGTCTACGAGCTTTCCGACGGCCAGGTCGTCGCGACCGACCGCCGGTAGACGCAGGCTCTTGAACGATTCCCGGGGAAGCCGCGGTACCGGTTAGGACTGCCGGCCCCGGCGGCGGCCGGCACGGCCGCGGCCGGGGCTGATCCCGGTGGCGGCCTCCTTCAGCAGGATGCTCATCGGGTGATCCGGCTGTTTTCCGGCCAGTTCGGCGTGGAGCGTCCGGGCTGCGGCCACCGAATCCAGCGCCGGGTCGAGACCGATCGCCCAGTCGAAGAAAATCGAGCGGCATTCCTCGGTGCCGATGCCGTCGATGGCATAGGCCTCGTGGATCAGACCACGGGGATCGCAGGGATGTCTCTGGCGGCGGCTCATGATCCGCAATTAGCCATTCGCCATGGTTTCGTCCAGCAGTTCGGCGCAGTACGATAATCGCGATTCCGCTTGCGGCAGATCAAGGCGCCTGCCTGGCGGCGCCAACTAAATCAACGGGAAGGGTCATCAGGGAGCGCCGTCATGCTGAGCATTCCATTGAACACGGTGGGCTGGATCATCATCAAGGCCCGCGAGTTCGGCGTGAAGGACGTCGACACCGGAGACGGTGGCGACATCGACAGCGGCGACCCCATGGGCGTGCTCGAGGATCGCGGCGACGACCCGACCTTCGGCGAGCTGACAAGCTGGATCGAGGACCTGACGGACAGCCAGAAGGCCGAACTGGTGGCGCTGTTCTGGCTGGGCCGCGACGACGGCGATGCGTCGGAGTTCCCCGATCTGGTCGACGAGGCCCGCGGCCAGCAGGGCAAGGGCTCGACCGCGCGCTACCTGCTGGGCTCGCCCCTGCTCGGCGACTACCTGGAGGAAGGGCTCGAGCGCCTCGGCATCGATACCTCCGAGCTCGAGAGCGACCTGCGGTAACCTCCGCGCGCGTCGGCGCGCGAATGCCGCACCGCGTCGCCGCGCCGGGTATCGGCACGGCTGGCGGCGCGGGGGCCTTTCTTGGCTCAGTTCGCCTTCGCGAAGGCGGTCAGCTGCTCCAGCGTGAAGACATAGTCGCGCGCATCCTCGGGCTTGTGGCAGGCCAGGCATTTGGCCTCGTTGGTGCCGCCCTTGTGGCCCCCGTCGGTGTTGAAGACGGCGTAGCGCCAGTCGCCATTGGCGATGATGCCCGGCACCTCGGCCCCGGCCCCGGCGATCTTCTGCATGGCGGTGAACAGCGCCAACGCATCGGCCTCGAAATGGCCGTCGGCGCCGGTGACGGGCTGGCCATCGGCGCCGAGCCTGGCCTTGAAGACCTCGACGAACATCGTCGCCCCGTCCGGCAGCGGCTGACCCGCGGCGGCAGCGGCCGCCGAGGCAGGATCGGCCCAGTAGTGGCGCACCTGGCCGCGCGCCGGGAAGTCGATGACATGGTATTTGACGTAGCTCTCCTTGTAGCCGGCGGGGAAGACCGGACGGGTACCGTCCATCGCCATCGCCGCCGCGCCCTCGGCGCCGGGTTCGGCGCCCGGCAGCGACGCGAAATGCGCCGCCAGATCCTCGATATCGGCATCGCTCAGTCCGGCGGCGACCGGGTTCATGTAGGGGCTGGTCCGCTTGCCGTCGCGGAATTCCTGAAGCTGTGCGGCGAGATAGCCGGCCTTCTGCGCCGCCAGATTGGGAATGTCGCCGCTGACCGAGACCCCGGCCGGGCCGTGGCAGGCAGCGCAATCTGCGGCGAGCGTGGCGCCGCGCTCGGGATCGGCAGCGGAGGATGGGCCGAGGCTGGCCAGGACGGAAACGGCGGAGACGGCAAGAAATGTGCGGTACATGGCATGGACCTCCCTTGTTTCTATAGCCAGGAGAGGTAGCGGGGCACGGCCCCGCGGCAAGCGGCGCCGTGCGGGACCTGCGGTCAGGGCTGCGGCAGCGGGCAGGCGGCCAGGCCGGCGGCCAGCCCCCCGGCCATCGCGCGCACGTCCGACCCGGCGGCGACCAGGTCGGCGCCCTCGGCCAGCAGCTGCGCGGGCGAGCCGCCGTCGGCCCAGGGGAAGGCGCCCGCCATCTTGTCGGCGCCATGGGCGGCGGCGATGACCTTGCGGCAGGCTTCCATGATTGCGGCGCCGTCGCTGGTCAGGCTGAGCCCGCAATCCAGCGAGAAGTCGCCGGGGCCGAAGAACAGCATGTCGACCCCCTCGACTGCCGCGATCTCGGCGGCATTGGCCAGCCCCTTCGCGGTCTCGATCTGTAGGGCGAGAATGCCGCGCTGGTTCCACGTCTTGGCGTAGTCCGCATCCGCCCCATAGGCAGCGGCGCGACTGACGGCGGGGGCCAGGCCCCTTGTGCCGAAGGGCGGCGTATAGAAGGCGCGCACCGCCTCGCGGGCCTGGTCCGCGGTCTCGACGAAAGGGATCAGCACGCCCGCCGCACCGGCGTCGAGCGCATGCTTGACCCGCCCTGCCCCGGCGTCGCCGAGGCGCACGATGCCGGGGGTGTGGCTGACCTCCAGAGCGCGCAGCATGTCGGCCAGAGTCTCCGGCCCGATCTGGCCGTGCTCGGTGTCCAGCACCACCGCCTCGGCCCCGGCCCGCCCGGCGATCTCGGCCACCATGGCCGAGGGGATGTCGACCCACAGGCAACGGGCCTGAGGGCGGCCGGTCAGGCGGGCGATCTTGTCGCGGGACGGGATGGTCATGGGCCGGGCTCCGGGAAGGCTTCGGGGACGAGTCGCCGGGCATCTTCCATGGTGAGGCCCATCAGGTCGAGGGTTTCCTGCAGCGCGGCCTCCCGCGGAAGCCGGCGCGTTGTCCGACTCCCGCCGCCCGGTTATGCTCTGCCCGACCAGCCAGCGGAGAGGCCCGGCGATGCGCAAATCCGGAACCGACAAGCTCGAGGGCGCCTATGCGCTGAAGACCCCGCAGGACAACGCCGCCTATTACCGCGACTTCTCGGACAGCTACGATCAGGGCTTCGCGGCCGAGCTGGGCTATGTCTATCCACGCCGTGTCGCCGAGCTGTATCTGGCCGAGGCCGGGCCCGGGGACGTGCCGGTGCTGGATGTCGGCGCGGGCACCGGCCTGCTGGCGGAATGGCTGCCCGGCATCGAGGTCGACGGCATCGACATCTCGGCCGAGATGCTGGAGAAGGCTGCCGCCAAGGGCCTGTACCGGCGCCGGATCGTCGCCGACCTGACCCAGCCGCTGGACCTGCCCGCCGACAGCTACGGCGCGCTGGTCTCGTCCGGCACCTTCACCCATGGCCATCTGGGGCCGGAAGTGCTGGGCGAACTGCTGCGCATCGCGCGGCCCGGCGCGCTGTTCTGCCTCGGCATCAACCTCGCCATCTACGACACCGCCGGTTTCGCCGCCGCCTTCGCCCGGCTGGTACGCCAGCGCGCGGTCACGGCATTGAACTTCCGCGAGATCATGATCTACGAGGGCGCCGACCACGCGCACGCCCAGGACCGCTGCACGGTGGCGTGGTTCCGCAAGCTGTAGATGGCGGGCGAGGCAACCCCGCCCTCAATACCGGTAATGCTCGGACTTGAACGGCCCGGCCTGCGGCACGCCGATATAGTCGGCCTGCGCCGGGCTCAGCTCGGTCAGCGTCACGCCCAGCTTCGCCAGGTGCAGGCGGGCCACCTTCTCGTCGAGGTGCTTGGGCAGGACATAGACCTGGTTCTCGTACTGCTCGCCCTTGGAATAGAGCTCGATCTGCGCCAGCACCTGGTTGGTGAAGCTGGCGGACATGACAAAGCTGGGATGCCCGGTGGCGTTGCCGAGATTCAGCAGGCGCCCCTCCGACAGCAGGATCATCCGCTTGCCGTCCGGGAACTCGATCATGTCGACCTGCGGCTTGACGTTGGTCCACTTGAAGTTCTTCAGCGCCGCCACCTGAATCTCGTTGTCGAAATGGCCGATATTGCCGACGATGCACATGTCCTTCAGCTTGCGCATGTCGTCGACGGTGACCACGTCCTTGTTGCCGGTGGTGGTGATCACGATGTCGGCGCGCGGCGCGGCCTCGGCCAGCGTCACCACCTCGAAGCCGTCCATGGCCGCCTGCAGCGCGCAGATCGGGTCGACCTCGGTCACCAGCACCCGGGCGCCGGCGCCCTTCAGCGACGCGGACGAGCCCTTGCCAACGTCGCCATAGCCGCAGACGATGGCCACCTTGCCGGCCATCATCACGTCGGTCCCGCGGCGGATGCCGTCGACCAGCGATTCCTTGCAGCCGTATTTGTTGTCGAATTTCGACTTGGTCACCGAGTCGTTCACGTTGATCGCCGGGAACGGCAGCTTGCCCGCCTTCTGCAGCTGGTAGAGCCGGTTGACCCCGGTGGTGGTCTCCTCGGTCACGCCCCTGATGGCGTCGCGCTGGGCGGCGAAGAAGCCGGGGGTCGCGGCCAGGCGCTTCCTGATCTGGGCGAAGAGGTATTCCTCCTCCTCGGAGCCGGGCTTGTCGAGGAAGGCGGTGTCGCCGGCCTCGGCCCGCGCGCCCAAGAGAATGTACATGGTGGCGTCGCCGCCATCGTCGAGGATCATGTTCGAGGGCTGGCCGTCGGGCCACTGGAAGATCTTGTCCGTATAGCTCCAGTAGTCCTCCAGGGTCTCGCCCTTGACGGCGAAGACCGGCACGCCCGAGGCGGCGATGGCGGCGGCGGCGTGGTCCTGGGTCGAGAAGATGTTGCACGAGGCCCAGCGCACCTCGGCGCCGAGCGCGGTCAGGGTCTCGATCAGCACCGCGGTCTGAATCGTCATGTGCAGACAGCCGGCGATACGTGCGCCCTTCAGCGGCTTCTGCGCGCCGTACTCCTCGCGCAGCGCCATGAGGCCCGGCATCTCGGTCTCGGCGATCGCGATCTCCTTGCGGCCGTAATCGGCCAGGCCAAGATCCTTCACCACGTAGTCGGTCATTCCGTGCATCCCGTTTTCCCTCGCCGGTGTTCCGTCAGCATCGCCACGCCGTGGCGGATTTGAATGTTCGGAGGGCGACATAACACCGCCAGCCTTGCTCGACAATGCAGAGAGCCCCAATTAGACAGGCGGCGGATTCACTCGGGCGGAGATTGCGGCAGGAATGGCGGCGCGTGCATGGCAGCGGATGCTCTCGGGGCGCAGGTTGGACCTGCTGCACCCC
>DATHZU010000414.1:0-3919 GCA_035458445.1 Thermohalobaculum sp.
GACTTTCACCCTTGCGCCAGCGATCCCAAAGCTCCGCGCTCTGGGCCGCTGAAAATCCAACTCGATGGTACTTCTTCTTCATGGCAATCGCTCCACATCACCTCCAAAGGGTATGTGTTGCGACGATCAATTGAACTCACCCGCGCATTGCTGCCCTTCGAACACGACGCAGCATCGTGCAGAAAGGGCTCGAAGCCGTCATCCGGGTCTTTCGGTCAGTGTATGGGTCCTGATCCTAACCACCTTGTGCCCTCACTCCCGGCACTTTAAGAAACCGGTGAGATTCCGCGCCGCAAGGCGCTTTCCCGACTTCGGACGAGAACGAGACCAACATGCTGAGAGCCCTGCGCAAAGGCGCGAAATCCTTGGTCGCCAAGATCCTGATCGGACTGCTGGTCGCCAGCTTCGCGGTCTGGGGGATCGGCGACATCTTCTCGTTCCGCCTCGACAGCCGGGTCGCCAAGGTCGGCGACACCGAGATCGCGGCCGAGGCCTTCGCCAATTCGCTGCAGCGCGAGCAGAACCGGCTGACGCGCCAGATCGGCGAGGTCGTCACCCTCGACATGGTCCGCGCCGCCGGCGTCGACCGGCGCATCCTGGCCGGCATGGTGCGCGATGCCGCCTTCCGCGAGGAGCTGGACCGGCTGGGCCTCGACGCCCCGGACGAGGCGGTGGCCGAGGCGATCCGCAACGATTCCACCTTCCACGACGTGGCGGGCAAGTTCCAGCCCCAGGCCTATACGCTGCTGCTGGCCCAGCAGGGAATCAGCCGCAGCACGTTCGAGGAAAACCGGCGCTTCAAGCTGGCCCAGGACATGCTGGTCGAGACCGCCTCGGCCGCGGTGACGCCGCCGCCCGGCACGGCCGCGCGCCTCGCCGCCTGGCAGGGCGAGACCCGCACGGGCGCCGTCCTGACGCTGCCACTGGACATGGCGCCCGATCCCGGCACCCCGGACGAAACCGCGCTGAACGAATTCTACGACGCCAACAAGCCGATGTTCACCGAACCCGAGCGGCGTTCGGGCGAATACATCCACGTGAATGCGACCAAGCTGCTGGAAGAGCTGAAGCCCGACGACGAGGCCCTGCGCCAGCACTACGAGGCGAGCCTCGCGCGCTTCAGCACCGAGGCCAGCCGGACCATCGACCAGATCATCTACCCCGACCGCGCCGCCGCCGAAGCGGCGCAGGGCCGGATGCTGACCGACGGCGTCACCTTCGAGGCGCTGGCGGCCGAGACGGGGATGACCGAGGACAGCCTCTCGCTGGGCCGAGTCACCGAAAGCGACCTGCCCGAGGCTGCCGCCGCGGCGGTGTTCGGTATGTCCGAGCCGGGAATCGTGGGCCCTGTGGTTTTGCCCGCGGGCGGTGCCGCGCTGTTCCGGGTGCGCGAGGTCAGCGAGGCCGGGGCCGCGCCGTTCGAGGACGTGCGCGACCAGCTGGCGGCAGAGCTCGCACGCGATGCCCTGCAATACCGTGCGCCCGAGGTCGCGAACCAGATCGAGGAACTGCGGGCCGAGGGGCTGACCATGTCCGAAATCGCCCGCAAGGCCGGGGTAGATTACGGCGAGTTCGCCGGCCTTGCCGCCGACGGCGCCCTGCCGGACGGGACGAGGGCCGAGGGCGTGCTGGCCTCCACGACCTTTCTGAACGAGGTCTTCGCGGCCCTTGATGCCGAGGAGCGCGATCTGGTCGAGACCCCCGGGGGCGGCTACATCCTGGTCATGCTGCGTGGCATCGCCCCCAGCGAACTGCAGCCGCTGGCGACGGTGCGCGACCGCGCCGTCGAGGGCTGGCAGGCCGCCGAGAGGCGCAAGGCCCTGGAGGCCCGGGGCGAGGAACTGGCGGCGCGTCTCGGCGAGGATGCCTCGATCTGGGATATCGGCGAGGAACTGGGCCTGGCCGCCATGCCGCTGCCGAGCTTCACCCAGCTGACCCCGCCCGCCGCGATCCCGGCCCGTCTGACCGAGAAGCTGTTCCGGGTGCCCGCCGCCGGCGGCGCCGCGGCCCTGTCCGATGCAGGCGACAGCGTGATGCTGGCCCAGGTCTCGGAAATAAACCCGCTTGCGCCCGAGGATATCGCCAGAAACGCGGCCGAGCTGGACGGGCTGCTGACCGAGTCGCTCTCCGGCGACGTCGTCGAGTACTTCGCGCGCGCCATCGAGGCGAGCCATCCGACGCAGGTGGATTACGGCGTGATCGAGGAAGTGTTCCGCCGCCTCGGCGCCAACTCGCCCATGGCCCAGTGACCCCGGTCACCGCATGCAGATAAGCCCCGCCTTCGAAGCCTTCCAGCGCGACTGGGACAAGGGCGCCAGCCAGGCGGTCTGGTCCCAGGTCGTGGCCGACATGGACACGCCTGTCTCGCTGATGCTGAAGCTCACCGACGCCGCGACCAACAGCTTCCTGCTGGAATCGGTGACCGGCGGCGAGATCCGCGGCCGCTACTCGGTGATCGGCTTCGACCCCGACCTGATCTGGCGCTGCCGGGGGCATGCTGCCGAGATCAACCGCCGGGCATCTACCGACGCGGACGCCTTCGTGGCCGAGGACCGGCAGACGCTGGACAGCCTGCGCGCGCTGATCGCCGAGAGCCGGATCGAACTGCCCCTGGGGCTGCCGCCGATGGCCGCGGGGCTGTTCGGCTATCTCGGCTACGACATGATCCGCCTGGTCGAGCGCCTGCCCGAGCCGAACCCGGATCCGCTGGACCTGCCCGACGCCATGCTGCTGCGCCCCCGCCTGGTCGCCATCGTCGACAATGTGCGCGACATGGTCACCCTGGTGGCGCCGGTCTGGCACCGGCCGGACGTCGAGGCCAGCGACGCCTATGCCGAGGCCTCGGCCCGCCTCGCGGCCGCGCTGGCGGCAATCGACCGCGCGCCGCTGCACGGCACGGCGGTCGCGCCGGTCACCGAAGCCGCCGCGCGCGCCGTCAGCCCGGTTTCGAACACCACCCATGCCGAGTTCCTGGGGATGGTCGAGAAGGCGAAGGAGTACATCCGCGCCGGCGACGTGTTCCAGGTCGTGCCCTCGCAGCGCTGGGCGCTGCCGCTGGATGTCGAGCCGTTCTCGCTCTACCGGGCGATCCGGCGGATCAATCCCAGCCCGTACCTCTTCTTCTTCAATCTCGGCGGCTTCCAGATCGTCGGCGCGAGCCCGGAGATCATGGTCCGGGTCCGCGACGGCAAGGTCACCATCCGCCCCATCGCCGGCACGCGCCCGCGCGGCAGGACGCCGGAGGAGGACAAGCGGCTCGAGGAGGAACTGCTGGCCGACCCGAAGGAGCGCGCCGAGCACCTGATGCTGCTGGATCTCGGCCGCAACGATGTGGGCCGGGTGGCGAAGATCGGCACGGTCGACCCAAACGAGCAGTTCACCGTCGAGCGCTACAGCCACGTCATGCACATCGTCTCGAACGTCGAGGGCGAGCTCGACCCCAAGTACGACGCGGTCACCGCGCTGATCGCCGGGTTTCCGGCCGGCACGGTCTCGGGCGCGCCCAAGGTGCGCGCCATGGAGATCATCGACGAGCTGGAGAAGGAAAAGCGCGGCGTCTATGCGGGCGCGGTGGGCTATTTCTCGGCCGCCGGCGAGATGGACACCTGCATCGCGCTGCGCACGGGCGTGGTGAAGGACGGCACGCTGTACGTCCAGGCGGGCGGCGGCATCGTCTACGACTCGGACCCGGAATCCGAGTTCCAGGAGACGGTGAACAAGGCGAAAGCCCTGATGAATGCGGCGGCGGTGGCGCGGAACTTCAACTGATTGCGTGGCACCCGCGGTTACCCCGCCGCCTTGCGCATCCCCTCGGTCAGGCGCTCCACAACCTCGGGATCGCGGAACGGCAGGATTTCCCAAACCGTCATCGGATCGCGGCCGGGGTGACACTCGCCGCGCAGCCTTTCGAGCGCGGTCC
>DATHZU010000415.1:0-3795 GCA_035458445.1 Thermohalobaculum sp.
GGCCGCCGCGCTGGCCGACATGGCCGCCGCGCTGGGTGGCGGCCGGCCCGCGGCGGTGGCCCGCGAGCTGACGAAACGCTTCGAGCAGGTCCGCCGCGGCACGCTGGCCGAGCTGGCTGCCCAATACGCCGCCGAGGATGCCCCGAAAGGCGAGGCAGTGGTGCTGGTCGGCCCCCCGGACCCGGAGACCGCGCATGCGAACAGCATCGGCGGGCTCGACGCCGCCCTTGCCCAGGCCCTGGCCACCCTCTCGGTCAAGGACGCCGCCCGCGAGGTCGCCGCCCAACTGAGCCTCCCCCGCCGCGAGGTCTATGCCCGGGCGCTGGAGATGGCAAAGAAATGACCCCCCGCCGCCCCCGCACCAACTACCTTGTCGGCCTCTCGGCCGAGGACCAGGTCGCCCGCGCCTACCAGAAGCGCGGCGCAGAAATCCTGGCCCGCAGGCATCGCAACGAGGCGGGCGAGATCGACCTGATCCTGCGCCTGGACGGGATCCTCGTCTTCGTCGAGGTCAAACGGCGCAAAAACCGTGCCGCACTGAGCGAATCCATCACCGACCGGCAATGGCGGCGCTTGGGAATGGCGGCGACACACTATATGATGTCCCGCAAGGACGAGACGGGCCCGGTTTCGGGATGCCGCTTCGACGCCGCCCTGGTCGGCGCCGACGGCAGCTTCGAGATCATCGAGAACGCCCGCAGTTTCGACGAGCATTGAGGCGGAGCAGACCCATGAAATCAAGAATCCTGATCGCGGCCGCATGCCTGGCCGCCCCCCTGCTGAGCGGCTGCGGCCCGGCCATCGTGGCCGGCGGTGCGGCGGTCGTGGCCCACACCGTGGTCGAGGAGCGTTCGACCATGGATGCACTGCGTGACACCGAGATCGAGCTGGGAATCGAGAACGCGCTGATGAACCACTCGCATTCCCTCTATGGCGATGTGACGGTGAACGTGAACGAGGGCCGCGTGCTGCTGGTCGGCTCGGTTCCGACCGTCGCGGAGAAAGAGGCCGCCTCGCGCATCGCCTGGGAGACCGAGGGTGTGAACGCGGTCGATGACGAGGTCTTCGTCGCGGCCGACAGCTCCACACGCCAGTATTTCGAGGACGTGAAGATCGGCAATGCCGTCCGGCTGCGCCTGCTCCAGGACACCGCCGTCGCCTCGCAAAACTACGATGTGGTGACCTTCAACCGGGTCGTGCACCTGACCGGGCTGGCCCGCTCGCGCAGCGAGCTTGACCGGGCGATCCGGCACGCGCAGGAAGTGAAGGGCGTGACCCGGGTGGTCAGCCATGTGCTGACCATCGACGATCCGCGCCGGGTGCGGGTCACCGCCACCACCGGCTGAGCCGGACCACCGCTCCCGCTGCGGGGGCATCGCAACGACAGCCGCCGCGAGGGGCAAATGCCGCTTTCCGTCGCCATCCAGATGGACCCGATCCAAGCCGTCAACATCGACGCCGATTCGACCTTCCGCCTGGCGCTGGAGGCACAGGCGCGCGGGCATGGTCTGTTCTACTATCACGTGGGCGAACTCGCCTGGGAGAGCGGAAAGGTCCTGGCCTCCGGCTGGCCGCTCGAGGTTCGGCGCGAGAAGGGCAACCACTTCACGCTGGGGCCGAAGGAGACCCGGGACCTCGGCGGCGCCGACGTGGTGTTGCTGCGCCAGGATCCGCCCTTCGACATGGCCTATGTCACCAACACCCATCTGCTGGAGAAGATTCACCCGAAAACCCTGGTGGTGAACGATCCCTTCTGGGTGCGCAACTGCCCCGAGAAGCTGCTGGTGCTGGATTTTCTCGACCTGACACCGCCCACCATGATCGCCCGCAGCCTCGAGGCGCTGCGCGATTTCCGGGCGCGGCATGGCGACATCATCCTGAAGCCGCTCTACGGCAATGGCGGCGCCGGGGTGTTCAAGCTGGGGCATGGCGACAGCAACCTCAACTCGCTGCACGAGCTCTTCATCGGCATCAACCGCGAGCCGCTGATCGCGCAGAAGTTCCTGCCTGATGTGGAGAAGGGCGACAAGCGGGTGATCCTGGTCGATGGCGAACCTGTCGGCGCCATCAACCGCATCCCGGCGGCGGGCGAGACCCGTTCGAACATGCATGTCGGCGGTCGGCCCGAGAAGATCGCCCTCGACGATCGCGACCGCGAGATCTGCGCCCGGATCGGGCCTGTTCTGCGCGAGAAGGGGCTGATCTTCACCGGCATCGACGTGATCGGCGGCTGGCTGACCGAAATCAACGTAACCTCGCCGACCGGCATCCAGGAGCTGGAGCGCTTCGACGGGACCAACGTGGCCGCGCTGATCTGGGACGCCATCGAGCGGCGCCGGGCCGCCTGATGCGGCATTCATTCCGCCTTCTGCTGCTGAACGCGTTCCTGCGGCTGGTGGTCAAGAATGCCCTGGCGGTCACCAAGACCCCGCAACAGATGCGCGACCAGTTCGAGCGCACGGCGGCGCGGCTGTTCCGGGCCCCCGAAGACGCGAATTTCGTTGCCGACACCATCCGGCGGAACGGGAATGGCGAACCTAGCGGACCCAGCGGGAGCGGCGGCGGGCTGATCGAGGCGGTCTGGGCCAGCCGCGGGCGGCCCGACCGGCGCCGGGTGATCCTCTATCTCCATGGCGGCGCCTATCTGGCCGGGTCGAGCCGCACCCACCGGCATCTGGGCGCCTGGCTGGCGGGCGCCGCCGGGGTGCGGGCGCTGCTGCCGGATTACCGGCTGGCGCCGGAGCATCCCTTCCCGGCCGGGCTGGACGACGCTCTGATCGCCTACCGGCACCTGCTTGAGTCGGGCTACTCGGCACAAAACATCGCGCTTGCCGGCGATTCCGCGGGCGGCGGCCTGATCTTCGCCCTGCTCCTGAAGCTGCGCGCCGAAGGCCGGCCTGATCCCGCCTGCCTGGTGGCCTTCTCTCCCTGGCTGGACATGACCATGACCCGGGGCAGCCTGCGCCGCAACGCCCGGCGCGACGTGCTGCTGCCGGTGCGCCGGTTCCGCGAGGTGGTGACCCACTACCTGCAGGGGACCATGACCACCGAGCCGCTGGCCTCGCCGATCTATGGCGAATTCCCCGACCCGCCGCCGACGCAGATCATGGTCTCGAAGTCCGAGATCCTGCGCGATGACGGCGTCGCCATGGCCGACAAGCTGCGCGCCGCGGGCGGCGACGTGGCGCTGGAGTTGTGGAAGGACATGCCGCACGCATGGCAGATTTTCGCCGGGATGCTGCCCGAGGCCGACACCGCCGTCGAGCAGGCCGGTCAGTTCATCGCCCGGCATCTCCGTCCCGAGGCCGGGGACTGAGGCAAACCGCGGTTACTTTCGCCGCTTGTGCTCGTCCAGCCGGGGCATGATCTCGACGAAATTGCAGGGCATGTGGCGGTAGTCGAGCTGGAACGCCAGGATCTCGTCCCAGGCATCCTTGCAGGCCCCGGGCGAGCCCGGCAGGGCGAAAAGATAGGTGCCTCCCGCCACACCGCCACAGGCGCGGCTCTGCACAGCCGACGTCCCGATCTTGGCCAGCGAGACATGGGTGAAGACCGTGCCGAAGGCTTCGATTTCCTTTTCGTAGACATCGCGATGGGCCTCGACCGTCACGTCGCGCCCGGTGAGCCCGGTGCCCCCGGTCGAGATGATGACATCGATCCCGGTGTCGGCGATCCAGAGCCTCAGCTGCTCGGCGATCCGGTCGCGCTCGTCCTGCACGATGGCCCGGGCCGCCAGCCGGTGCCCGGCCTGCTCCAGCCGCTTGACCAGCGTGTCGCCCGAGCGGTCCTCGGCCA
>DATHZU010000416.1:0-4286 GCA_035458445.1 Thermohalobaculum sp.
CCCCATGCTCCGGGCGCGCTGGGCCGAGGCGCGCAGCTCCTCCGCGATCTCCAGCGCGCCCGGAGCATGGGGGGCAAGACCGGCGCGCTGGGCCGAGGCGCGCAGCTCCTCCGCGATCTCCAGCGCCTCGTCGGGGTCGAAATCCATCGGCAGTTCGATGCCCTCGGCTTCGACGAAAATCCTGACCATGCCGTGTGATGTGGGGCCGATCACCAGATTGGCGGCGGTGTCGGACTCACTGTTGATACCCATTTGGCTCCCCCGCGAAGGCTGACGAACGTACACGGCGAGTGTATTGAAACCGGCCAGCCGTTCCAGTCCCATGTCTGAACCCGGTGACAGAAATGCGGCGTGGCGCTTGAAAAACGCCGCACACAACGGTAGATCACAGCCCACGCCGTCCGCAATTCGCTGCGAAGACGTCGCGTGCCGCCTTAGCTCAGTTGGTTAGAGCGCTGGATTGTGGATCCAGAGGTCCCCCGTTCAAGTCGGGGAGGCGGTACCATTTTTATATTAATTACAATATTTTGTCGGATCTTTTTAAAGTACTTTATGAGCTTCGTGATGGCTGCCGGCCGGCAAGGAATGCCGCATCGGCGAAACCTGGCCCTGTTTCCTGGTCCGCGCGCTGCACTACGGTTCGATTCTTGGCACGGGAGAACGTACCGAAATCCCAATGCGGAATCGCCGCGCGCCGGCAGGTTTCCACTGGGCGGATATCGCGCCCACCTGCCGTCATAGGCGATTGCGCGCCGCCGGGAGCGTGCCTAAACCAGATCAGGTTGGACACCGATCCGCGTGAAAAGGACATTCGGGCATGAGCGACGCGACGCCCTCGTGGCAGGACCGGCTATACGATCAGCTTCGGGCTAACGGCGTGGATCTGTTCGTCTACGTCCCCGATGCCGGGCACAAGACCACGATCAACCGGGCCAAGGCCGACCCCGGTGCGACCGCCGTGGCGTTGACCAACGAGGCCGAGGGCGTGCCGATCCTCGCCGGTTATCACCTGGGCGGCAGGAAGGGCGTGCTTCTGATGCAGTCCAGCGGCGTCGGCAATTGCGTGAACCAGTTCTCGCTGATCGAGATCGGGCGCTTCCCCTTCCTGACCTTCATCGCCATGCGCGGCGAGTATGGCGAACAGAACCAGTGGCAGTTCCCGATGGGCCGGGGTGTCGAGCCCTGCCTTGCCGCCATGGGGCTGCACGCCCTGAAGGTCGCCACCGAGGCCGACCTGGCCCCGGCGACCCAGGCCGCCCATGACATGGCGTTCCGGGGCAAGCAGGGCGTCGGCGTGATGCTGAGCCAGCGCCTGATCGGCACCAAGGCCTTTTGAGGAGAGACCGGCGATGACCGCACCCCGCATCCTCGACCGCAAGACCGCCGTCCCTGCGCTGGTGGGCAGCCCCAGTGACTTCCTGATCGTCTCGGGGCTGGCCGGGGCTGCAAAGGATACCGCCGAACTGACCCAGGAGGCCTCAAACGCCTACATGTTGGGCGGCGCCATGGGGGGTGGCGTGCCGATGGCCTTCGGTCTGGCGCTGGCCCAGCCGGACCGCCGGGTGCTGGCCATCGTCGGTGATGCCGATCTGCTGATGTTCCTCGGCGCGCTGGCGACTGTCGGAGTGGTGCAGCCTGCAAATCTCGCGATCCTGGTGGTCGACAACGGCCATTGCGGCGAGACCGGGTACCAGGAATGGCACACCAACACCGTGGTTGACCTGGAACTGGTCGCCAAGGGCTCGGGCATCGCCACCACCCATACGGTTTCGACCGAGGCGGATATCGAGGCCGCAGCCCGTTCGCTGCGAGAGAGCAACGGCACCGCCTTCGTCTGGCTGCGCACCAGCACCGCCGAGCCTCCCAAGTATCACCGCAACTTCGACGCGGTGGACCGCAAGAACATCTTCAGGAAGGCTCTGCTGGGCAAGGCTTGAGGGCTGGTCAGGTTCGCCCGCAGGCCAGCACGATCTCGGCCGCGCCCGCTTGACAAGACGGATACGCCCTCGTCAATTTCCCCCGGCCGGGCCACACCGCTTCAGATCCCTTATCCATGGAGAACGACATGCGCGATACCACCGCCGCCGGGCGCCGCCGCTGGCTTCGCGACAGGCTCGAGCGCCGCGACGCGCTGCTGGCACCGGGCGCCGGCAACGCGCTGACCGCCAGGATCATCCAGGACGCCGGGTTCGAGGTCTGCTACGTCACCGGCGCGGGGATCGCGAACACCTATCTGGGCGCGCCGGATGTCGGGCTGGTGACGGCGACCGAGCTGGCCAACACCACCGCCGCGATTGCCGAGATCTGCACCCTGCCGCTGGTCGTCGACATGGACACCGGCTTCGGCAACGCGGTCAACACACACCGCACCGTCCGGGTGTTGGAGCGCGCCGGGGCCTCGGCGGTGCAGATCGAGGATCAGGATTTTCCGAAGAAGTGCGGGCATTTCTCAGGGAAAGCCGTGATTCCCGTCGAGGAAATGTCCGCCAAGGTCCGCGCCGCCGCCGACGCCCGCGAGGACAGGAACTTCCTGATCATCGCCCGCACCGATGCCCGCGCGATCGAGGGGCTGGAGGCGGCTCTGGACCGTGCCGAGGCCTATGTCGAGGCGGGCGCCGACCTGACCTTCGTCGAGGCGCCGACCTCGGTCGAGGAGATGCGCGCCATCACCGGCCGGCTGGCCGTGCCGCAACTCGCCAACATGGTCGTCGGCGGCAAGACACCCCTGCTGCCGCAGGCGGAACTGGCCGACATTGGCTTTGCGCTGGTGCTCTACGCCAACACCGCGCTGCAGGCGGCGATGAAGTCGATGAGCGGCGCCATGGCGGCGCTGAAACGAGACGGCGGCGTCCACAACATCCTGGGCGACCTCGCGGATTTCGGCGAGCGCCAGCGGCTGGTGGACAAGGATTTCTACGACGCGCTGGAGGCGAAATACGCGTCGAAATGACTTGGCGCCGAGCCTAGCTCTGCCGCGCCGGTGTCTCCCACCGGGCGCCGTTGGCGCGGATCGCCTCCGAGCGCTCGCCGACCGGGGGGTGCGAGGCCAGCCAGCTCGCCTCCTGCATGGCCGCCTCGGGAAGCAGCTCGACCAGCTTCTCCAGCATCCGGGCCTGCGGTTCCGAGCCCAGGCCGGATTTGACCATCAGGGCGGTGGCATAGGCATCGGCCTCGAACTCGTCCTTGCGGCTGAACCGGGTCATCAGGAAGGTTGCCACATAGCGCGCCACGATCCAGCCGAGGACCGGCAGGAAGCGGTTCAGGATCGAACCCAGCACCACATGCAGGATCTGCGCGCCGGTGACATCGAGGATGCGCCGCTTCGTATGCCCCAGCGCCAGGTGCCCCATCTCGTGCGCCACCACCGAGGCCAGTTCGGCCGCGCTGATCCGCCCGGTCTGAAAATGCCGGAACAGTCCGCTGGTGATGTAGATCTCGCCCGATGGGGTGGCGAGCCCGTTCACGACCGGATTGTTCAGCATCCGCACCTCGACCCGCTCGATCCCGGCGGTTCTCGCCAGCCGGTTCAGCAGCGCTTCGATCTGGTCATTCATCAGCGGCCGCGAGGCGCGCCGAAGCTGCCGTCCCGACTGCCAGGCCGAGATCTTGATCAGCGCGAAGAAGCCGATGGCCAAAAGGATGAGGGGCAGGAAGCGGGTCATGGGGAGAATATAGGGGCGACGCGAGGCTGCGTCACCGGCAATGTCGCTCGGCCGGTGGAAAGGCGTGTCAGTAAATGAGCTTGGCAACACGGGGATCGGAGGCAGCGATTTTCTCGGCCAAGCGCCGTTTCTGTTCAGCCAAAACAAACACCAAGCCGACGCACAATATCGGATAGATAACAAGCAATACCCAGTTGTCTGTCGGATCTACGAAAAAGATAAAAACTAAAATCAGGCTCCAATAGGTGGGGAGGCGATCCTCTCGACTCGACATGAACCGGAAAAAGCCCATCGCCTCAATCTTGCTCAAGTGTAGGTTCCAACCGATAGAAACGCGTGACGCCCAGGATTTCGTTGACAGTGGGCGCGGAAACCACGACTGGATCCGTGTAGAATAAAAATACAGAATCGGCGCCAGGGCCGGAATCAACATCAGCCACGAGAATATGATTGCTTGATTGCCGAATTTAGAGAACAAATAATAAAAAATCGGCCTCAAATATGAACTCAAAACAAATGAGAATAATATTGCAGACAAACGCACCCATGTAGCTGCCGGGTGGAAATTTTCCGGCATGTTCGTCAAATTCAGCGTTTCGCCGTTTTCCGAGTTGGGTTCACCTG
>DATHZU010000417.1:0-5308 GCA_035458445.1 Thermohalobaculum sp.
CGCCGCCGTGCGCTTCGGCGGGGCGCGGCGCGGGGGTTAGGTTATGGAGTCATCGAAGCGGCCTTGACCCCGAAATCCATGCCGATGCCGGACTTGCGACCGAAACCGGCCGCGAATCCGCGCAGAGCGGAACTTCCGTCTTGTGGCATCTCCCGACATCGATGTTGTTCGACGATATGGCAAAACCAGCCCTCTGGCGTCGTTGCCGCAATATCCGATTTTGACCGATATCAATGCAGCTTGGGATACTTCGATTCACTCTCGTGCTTCACGAAACGATCGATAAATGTGTGAGGCATTGAGGATGCTCATACTTCGCATGGCCTTCTTAGTTCCTGCTGTCGTCGATTTCGCGATTGCTGCTCTCACGCTCTACAGAATGATTGGAGTCGTTGATGACAGTCTGGTCGCACGCGGTCAGTTTGCAGGTGCAGCATTTTGTTGGGGTCTTCTTCTGCTTCTGGGCCTGGCAAAGCCGGTGGCGCGAGCTTGGATTCTGCAACCAACGGCTGTTGTAATCGGCTGCATAGCGACAGCTTTTGCAGTGGGATTTGTGGCAGGCGTTTTTCCGATTGCCAGGATGGCGTTGGTCTTGGTGCTTTGCGGAACGATGATTTGGCTTTGTTGGGCTGGATTGAAAAAAGCTGAGGTCTTGACTCAATAGGTCCGGAATCAGAGGTACAGCAGACTATCTCGGAGCGAGGCCGAATGGTCTGGGATGTGCCATTAGTTGACGATGACGCCCGGTCTCTGGCCGTGATATGATCGCCATCAGCGGCAGATTGGAAAAGGCTATGGTCGACCCATCCGAAGCGGTCTCCACGTACATCTCGGCGAAGGACGGCAATCGCCCCTGGCTGATGCGCCGAGCCTTCGCCGAAGACGCCCGACTGGAAATGATCGTCAACACCGATGCGATCTCATTTCCTTCTACGGCGACTGGGGTTGGCGCGATCACTGACACCTTGGTCCGGCAATTCTCCGGCGATCATGAGAATGTCTACACCTTTTGCCTGTCTTCTCCACCTGAGGGTCTTCGCCAGCATTTTAGCTGTGACTGGCTTGTTGGGATGTCGCGCCGGGACAACGGGGTAATTCGGATCGGTTGCGGTCGCTATGATTGGTCATTTTCGGACTCCAACCAAAGGCTCGCCAGCAACCTCAAGATCACAATCGAGGTTATGGAGGTTCTGGCTCCCGAGCACCTTCGGCCGGTCATGAACTGGTTATCCGAGCTTCCCTACCCGTGGTGCTCCGCCAAAGCGGCCGCCCGAAAAATTCCCAGTTTGGACGATCTCCGATCCATCTCGGACTTCCTCTGCCAGCGCACGTGAGCAAAACTGAAATCAGGTGTTCGTCCGGGTTGGGTCATGCCCGGACATCGGTCTGCCGTGGCCCCACGTCTTGATGGCGCTGGAAAACGGACGCGAGGCGGCCCCGCCCCCTGCGGCGCCCGTTCCGCTTTACGGGCGCCCTGACCTGCTGTATCCCCCGCGCAGCCTTGACAGCCAGCCAGGACACTCCCATGAGCGCCATCATCGACATCACTGCCCGCGAGATCCTCGACAGCCGGGGCAACCCCACCGTCGAGGTCGACGTGCTGCTGGAGGACGGCGCCCAGGGCCGCGCCGCGGTGCCCTCGGGGGCCTCGACCGGCGCCCATGAGGCGGTCGAGCTGCGCGACGGCGACAAGGCGCGCTACGGCGGCAAGGGCGTGTTGAAGGCGGTCGAGGCCGCCAATGGCGAGATCTTCGAGGCGCTGGCGGGCATGGACGCCACCGAGCAGGAAGCCATCGACCGGACCATGATCGAACTGGACGGTACCGCCAACAAGAGCCGCCTCGGCGCCAACGCCATCCTCGGCGTCAGCCTGGCGGTCGCCAAGGCGGCGGCGGATTCGGTCAGCCTGCCGCTCTACCGCTATGTGGGCGGCACCGCGGCGCGGGTGCTGCCGGTGCCGATGATGAACATCATCAATGGCGGCGAGCACGCTGACAACCCGATCGACATCCAGGAGTTCATGATCATGCCGGTGGCCGCGACCTCGCTGCGCGACGCGGTCCGGATCGGCTCGGAGGTGTTCCAGACCCTGAAGAAGGAACTGAAATCCGCCGGCCACAACACCAATGTCGGCGACGAGGGCGGCTTCGCGCCGAACCTCGCCTCGACCCGCGATGCGCTGGATTTCATCATGAAGGCGGTCGAGAAGGCCGGCTACAAGCCCGGCGAGGAGGTCTATCTGGCGCTGGACGCCGCCTCGACCGAGTTCTTCGCCGACGGCAAGTACAACCTCAAGGGCGAGGGCAAGGTGCTCGACAGCGCCGGCATGGCCGACTACCTGGCCGCGCTGGTCGCCGACTACCCGATCATCTCGATCGAGGACGGCATGGCCGAGGACGACTGGGAGGGCTGGGTGGCCTTGACCCAGGCCATCGGCGGCAAGTGCCAGCTGGTGGGTGACGACCTGTTCGTCACCAACCCGAAGCGGCTGGCCACCGGCATCGCCAAGGGCGCGGCCAACTCGATCCTGGTAAAGGTGAACCAGATCGGCTCTCTGTCGGAAACTCTGGAGGCGGTCGGCATGGCGCACCGGGCGCGGATGACCGCGGTCATGTCGCACCGCTCGGGCGAGACCGAGGACGCGACCATCGCCGATCTCGCGGTCGCCACGAATTGCGGGCAGATCAAGACCGGCTCGCTGGCGCGCTCGGACCGGCTGGCCAAGTACAACCAGCTCATCCGGATCGAGGAGGAGCTGGGCGAGACCGCGATCTATGCGGGCCGCTCGATCCTGCGCGGCGCGGGAAGCTGACAGAAAAACCGGCTAACCCCCTGAAAGTGTCGCGAAAAGGACTCAATCTTGTGCCTAGATCGGCGGCGGCCGCGGTTGGCGCTTCTCTTTCAGTTGCGTCTGAAACACCATAGGCTGCAGGCAAGTATGGCCGCGTCAGGGGCGGCCGGCAGGGACGGTCATGGGCAGATGGGATTGGGGTCAGCTGGTGACCCCGGCGATCTACATTCTGGTCTTCGCGATTCTCGCCGTGTTCGGCCATAGCGGCCTGCAGGGCGAGTACGGCTATGCCGCGCTGCGCGAGGCGCAGGCGCTGGAAAACGACCTGACTGCCGAGCTTGCCCAGACGCGCCGCGACCGGGCCGAGCTGGCAAACCTGGTCTCGCGCATCGGCGCGGACAATCTCGACCTCGACCTTCTGGACGAACGCGCCCGCGCGGTGCTGGGCTACGTCCGGCAGGAGGAGCTGGTGATCCGTTAAATTCACCGAATCGACGGGAATCCGGGAATTCCCGCAATCTCGCGCATGCTCGCGGACAAAATAAGCAAGGTCGTTAGCGTGGTAATTGCTGCGCGCCCTCGACAAAGCCGTTATTCATCCGCCAGATTGACGGGATCGCGGCGGCGATCGCCGCGCACCGCCTTGCGAGGAGGAATCCAATGGCAAGTCCCAAGTCCAAGGGCAAAGCAAATTCACCGGCTCCCGAAGAGCTTCTTGGCTATTACCGCGACATGCTGTTGATACGACGATTCGAGGAAAAGGCGGGGCAGCTTTACGGCATGGGACTGATCGGCGGCTTCTGCCATCTCTACATCGGCCAGGAA
This sequence comes from Thermohalobaculum sp., assembly GCA_035458445.1. GTDB lineage: Bacteria > Pseudomonadota > Alphaproteobacteria > Rhodobacterales > Rhodobacteraceae > Thermohalobaculum. Next base: position 3,617 of record DATHZU010000417.1, read on the forward strand.
GCCGTGGTCGTGGGCCTGCAGGCGAATTGCAAGGACGGCGACCAGCTGGTCACCTCGTATCGGGACCACGGCCACATGCTGGCCTGCGGCATGGACCCCAAGGGGGTGATGGCCGAGCTGACCGGGCGCGAGGGCGGCTACTCGCGCGGCAAGGGCGGCTCGATGCACATGTTCTCGTCCGAGAAGAAGTTCTACGGCGGCCACGGCATCGTCGGCGCCCAGGTTCCGATCGGCGCCGGGCTGGGCTTCGCCAACAAGTACCGTGGCAACGACAATGTCAGCCTCGCCTATTTCGGCGACGGCGCCTCGAACCAGGGCCAGATCTACGAGACCTTCAACATGGCGGCGCTGTGGTCGCTGCCGGTGATCTTCGTGATCGAGAACAACCAGTACGCCATGGGCACGGCGCAGAAGCGGTCGACCTCGACCCCGGCGCTGTACACCCGCGGCGCGGCCTTCGGCATCCCGGGCGAGGAAGTCGACGGCATGGATGTGCTGAAGGTCAAGGCCGCCGGCGAGAAGGCGATGAAGCACTGCCGCGCCGGCAAGGGGCCGTATATCCTCGAGATGAAGACCTACCGCTATCGCGGCCACTCGATGTCGGACCCGGCCAAGTACCGGACCCGCGAGGAAGTCTCGAAGATGCGCGAGGAGCACGATCCCATCGACGGGCTGCGCAAGCTGATCCTGGAGGGCGGCTACGCCAAGGAGGACGCGATCAAGGAGATCGACAAGGACATCCGCACGATCGTGAACGAATCGGCCACCTTCGCGCAGGAAAGCCCGGAGCCGGACCTGGCCGAGCTGTACACCGACATTCTGGCCGAAGCCTGAGGCGGGGGACCCGAGACATGACAATCCAGATTTTGATGCCCGCCCTCTCGCCCACCATGGAAGAGGGCAAGCTGGCCAAGTGGAACATCAAGGAAGGCGACAAGGTCGGCGCCGGCGACATCATCGCCGAGATCGAGACCGACAAGGCGACCATGGAGGTCGAGGCCGTCGATGAGGGTATCGTCGGCAAGATCGTGGTCGCCGAGGGCACCGAGGGCGTGAAGGTCAACGAGGTGATCGCCGTGCTGCTGGAGGAGGGCGAGGACGCCTCCGCCGCCAGCGCCGCGCCTGCCCCGGCCTCGGCCCCGGCCACCGCGCCCGCCGCGGTGACACCCCCGATCGACGCGCCTGAGGCCGCGGCCCCCGCGCCGGTCCCGGCCGCCGTCGCCAACACCGAGGCCAGCGCCCCCGACTGGCCCGCCGACGCCCCGATGAAGACCCAGACCGTGCGCGAGGCCCTGCGCGACGCCATGTCCGAGGAGATGCGCCGCGACCCCGAGGTGTTCCTGATGGGCGAGGAGGTCGCCGAGTACCAGGGTGCCTACAAGATCAGCCAGGGCATGCTGGACGAGTTCGGCGCGCAGCGCGTCATCGACACGCCGATCACCGAGCACGGCTTCACCGGCATCGCGGTCGGCGCCGCCTTCGCGGGGCTGCGCCCGATCGTCGAGTTCATGACCTTCAACTTCGCCATGCAGGCGATCGACCAGATCATCAACTCGGCGGCCAAGACGCTGTATATGTCCGGCGGCCAGATGGGCTGCCCGATCGTGTTTCGCGGCACCAACGGCGCCGCCGCCCGCGTCGCCGCCCAGCACAGCCAGGACTATGGGGCCTGGTTCGCGCAGGTTCCCGGGC
>DATHZU010000418.1:0-3549 GCA_035458445.1 Thermohalobaculum sp.
CGGCAAGGACCGGCACGGGGCCATTCGCGCCGTCCTTGAACGTGGGTCAATGCTGAAAGAGAACTAAGGGTCAGAAGTAGGCATAGCTCGTACGCGCCAAATGTCTGGAGGTCCTCAGATTGCGGACCTTCGAACACGGCGCAACATCCGTCAATTCCGGCTCGAAGCCGCCATCAGGGCCCTTCGCTCAGTTTTTGGGTCCTGACGCCTTAGTCTTTCTCAGGGCCGGAACCGTAGCCGTAACCCGCCCGGATCTTGCCCAGGACCTCGCCGATCTCGGCGTCGGTCAGTTCCGGCGGCTCGCCGAGCTGCAGCGCGGCGATGTACTGCGCTGCCAGGGTTTCTACCTCCACCGCCAGGGCCAGGGCGCCCTCCAGATCGCGCCCGCAGGCGATCAACCCGTGATGCGCCATCAGGCAGGCCTTGCGCTCCTCCAATGCGGCCAGCACCAGGTCCGACAGCTCCTGGGTGCCGAAGGTGGCGTAGCCGCAGCACCTGATGTCCCGCCCGCCCGCCAGCGCCACCATGTAGTGGAACGGCCCGATGCCGCGCCCGTGCACGGCCAGCGCGGTGCAGTGGATCGGGTGCGCGTGGACGACGGCGCCGAATTCCGGGCGGGCGCTCAGGATGTCGCGGTGAAACCGCCATTCCGAGGACGGCTTGCGCCCCTCCCCGGTCACCTTCCAGTCGCCCGACCAGTCCATCGAGACGATATCGCGCACCCGCATGGCGCCATAGGGAACGCCCGACGGCGTGACATACATGCCCTTTCCATCCGGCCTGCGCGCCGAGACGTTCCCGGAAGTACCCTGGTTCAGCCCGCAGGCGTTCATCGCCCGTGCGGTGGAAATGATCTGCCGCTTCAGGCTCATGCGCGGAGCCGCTCCGGAAACAATGCCAGCAGCCCGGCCTCGCTGGCCTCGGCCACGCCGCGCTCGGTCACCAGTCCGGTGACCAGCCGCGCAGGCGTCACGTCGAAGGCCGGGTTGGCGGCGGGCGAGCCTGGCGAGACCACCCGGGTCCGCAGGATCGCGCCGTCGGGGGCGATGCCGGTGACGTCGGTGACCTCGCCGGCCGCGCGTTCCTCGATGGGAATCTCGCGTACCCCGTCGCGCACCGTCCAGTCGATGGTCGGCGAGGGCAGGCACACATGGAACGGCACGCCGTTGTCGTGCGCCGCCAGCGCCTTCAGGTAGGTGCCGATCTTGTTGCACACGTCTCCTGTTGCGGTGGTGCGGTCGGTGCCGACAAAGCAGATGTCCACCTGCCCGTGCTGCATCAGGTGCCCGCCCGCATTGTCGACGATTACCGTGTGGGGGACGCCGTGGTTGCGCAGCTCCCACGCGGTCAGATGGCCACCCTGGTTGCGCGGCCGGGTCTCGTCGACCCAGACATGGACCGGGATGCCCGCGTCATGGGCCTGGTAGACCGGAGAGGTCGCGGTGCCCCAGTCGCAGGTCGCCAGCCAGCCGGCGTTGCAGTGGGTCAGCACGTTCACCGGCCCGGACTTGCGCTCGATGATGTCGCGGATCAGGGCCAGCCCGTGGACGCCGATCATCCGGTTGATCTCGACATCCTCCTCGACGATCGCGGCGGCGCGGGCATAGGCCGCCTCGACCCGGGCAGCGGGCCGCAGGGGAGCGAGGCGCTGGCGCATGCCGTCCAGCGCCCATTTCAGGTTGATCGCCGTCGGGCGGGTTGCGTGCAGCCGGTCATAGGCCGCCGCCAGATTGGCGTCCGAGGCATCCTCGCGCATCGCCAGCGCCACGCCATAGGCCGCCGTCGCCCCGATCAGCGGCGCGCCGCGCACCAGCATCGCCTTGATGGCGTGCGCCGCCCCGGCCTCGGTGGTCAGGCGGGCGGTCTCGAAGGCGAATGGCAGCCGGGTCTGGTCGATGATGCCCACCGACCAGCCGTCCTCCTCGAGCCAGATCGGGCGCCAGGGCTTGCCGTTGATCTTCATCGCCGGGTCCTTTTGTTTTCTGGCCTCTACCTAGCGCAATATCCCGGGCCTCGCAAAGCCGTAGCTGGGCATCCGGCGCCCTGGACGTCCTCCGCCCATCGCGATATTGCCGCCATCTGTCGCAATTCATCTAGATTTGTCGGGCCGTGCCGTGTTGTGTCGTGATGTACGTGAATCATGGCCGCGCGTCAGCGCCAGCCGCCTGTGGAGGGAAAAATGAGAAAATATCTTGCCGAGGTCATCGGCACGTTCACGCTGGTCTTCTTCGGCTGCGCCACCGTCATCTTCATGGTCGACAAGGTCGGGCTGCTGGGCGTCGCGTTCGCCTTTGGCCTGTCGGTCGTTGCCATGGCCTACTCGATCGGTCACATCTCCGGGGCCCATCTGAACCCGGCTGTCAGCATGGGGGCGTGGGTCGCCGGGCGCCTGAGCGCCCAGGATTTCGTCGGCTACGTGGTCGCTCAGGTCATCGGCGGCATCATCGCCGCCTTTGTGTTGCTGATCATCGCCAAGGGCAAGGTCGACGGCTTCGATCCATCGGCCGGTTTCGCCACCAATGGCTGGAGCGACTACGCCATGCCGTCGGCCTTCATCTTCGAAGTGGTCGCCACCGCGATGTTCATCACCGTGATCCTGGGCTGCACCCAGGAGGGCGTGACCACAGGCAACGAGGGGCTGGTGATTGGCCTGACGCTGGTACTGGTGCATCTGGCGGGCATCATGGTTTCCGGCTCGTCGGTGAACCCGGCACGTTCGATCGGCCCGGCGCTGATCGAAGGCGGCAACGCGCTGTCGCAGCTCTGGCTCTACATTGTCGCTCCGATGGTCGGCGGCGCGATTGGCGGCGGCCTGCACAAGGCGGGGATCACCGCAAGATAATTTCACCATGCTCGTGATATACGCCGCCGCGCCCGCAGGGCCCGGCGGTTTTCTGTTGTGCGGCTGGGAACCGTTTCTATGGTGCGCCGAAATGTTCTCCCCATCGAGGAAACCGCGATGAACCTCTTCTCAAAGCTCCAGGTCCAGGCCGCCCAGGGCCGCCCGGTTCGTGTCGGCCTGATCGGCGCCGGCAAGTTCGGCTCGATGTTCCTCAGCCAGGTGCCCACCACACCGGGGCTCGAGGTGACCGCCATCGCCGATCTCTCGACCCAGCGCGCCCAGGCGGCGATGAAGGCCGTGGGCTGGGACCAGGCCCGGGCCGAGCGCACCGCGCTGGTGACCAGCGGCGCCGAGCTCGCCTCCCGCGAAGATGTCGACGTGATCATCGACGCCACCGGCCACCCGGAGGCCGGGATCGTCCATGCCCGCGCCGCCATTGCCGGCGGCAAGCATATCGTCATGGTCAATGTCGAGGCCGATGTGCTGGCCGGCCCCCTGCTGGCTGCCGAGGCGCAGGCGGCGGGCGTGGTCTACTCGATGGCCTATGGCGACCAGCCGGCGCTGACCGCCGAACTGGTGGACTGGGCGCGGGCCTGCGGGTTCCGGGTGATTGCCGCGGGCAAGGGCACCAAGTACCAGCCGCGATACCACCAGATCACGCCCGCCAATGTCTGGGACCACTACTACGGTGGCCTGACGCCCGAGGC
>DATHZU010000419.1:0-7428 GCA_035458445.1 Thermohalobaculum sp.
AGACCAAAGATCGCGAGCTCACCACCCGCATCATCGACATGCTCTCCCCCATCGGGAAGGGGCAGCGCGGCCTGATCGTGTCGCCGCCGAAGGCGGGCAAGACGATGGTGCTGCAGAACATCGCGCTGTCCATCGCGGCCAATCATCCCGAGTGCTACCTGATGGTGCTGCTGATCGACGAGCGGCCGGAGGAAGTCACCGAGATGGAGCGCATGGTGCAGGGCGAAGTCGTGTCGAGCACGTTTGACGAGCCCGCCAGCCGGCACGTCCAGGTCGCCGAGATGGTGATCGAGAAAGCCAAGCGCCTGGTGGAGCACAAGCAGGACGTGGTAATCCTGCTGGATTCGATAACCCGCCTGGCGCGTGCCTATAACACTGTCGTACCCTCGTCGGGCAAGGTGTTGACGGGGGGCGTCGATGCCAATGCGCTGCAGCGCCCGAAGCGGTTCTTCGGCGCCGCCCGCAACATCGAGGAGGGCGGCTCGCTGACCATCATCTCGACCGCGCTGATCGATACCGGCAGCCGCATGGACGAGGTGATCTTCGAGGAGTTCAAGGGCACCGGCAACTCGGAGATCGTGCTGGACCGCAAGGTGGCCGACAAGCGGGTCTATCCGGCGATCGACATCCTGAAATCGGGCACCCGCAAGGAGGACCTGCTGGTCTCGAAGAGCGACCTCACGAAGATGTTCGTGTTGCGGCGCATCCTGACGCCCATGGGCACCACCGACGCGATTGAGTTCCTGATCGGCAAGTTGAAGCAAACAAAGACAAATTCGGAGTTTTTCGACTCGATGAACGCCTGATTGGGGCCGGCTGATCCGGCCATTTCGGCCGGGCCGAGACGGATGGGGCGCGCGCGGGATGACGCCGAGAGAGACGATCTTCGCACCTGCATCCGGGCACGGCCGCGCCGGAATCTCGGTGATCCGGATCTCGGGCCCCGAGGCCGACGCCGCGCTGTCGCGCCTGACGGGCCGGAAGTTGCCGCCGCAGCGCCAGGCGGCGTTACGCGAGTTGCGCGATTCCGACGGGGGGGTACTCGACCAGGCGCTGGTGCTGCGGTTCGCCGCCGGGGCGAGCTATACCGGCGAGCCGGTCGTGGAGCTGCAGTGCCATGGCGGGCGCGCCGTTACCGGCGCGGTTCTCGCGGCCCTGTCGGAGCTGCCGGGCTGCAGGCTTGCGGAGCCCGGGGAGTTTACCCGGCGCGCTTTCGAAGCCGGGCGGATGGATCTGGCGGAGGTCGAGGCGCTGGGCGATCTGCTGGCGGCGGAGACCGAGTTGCAGCGGCGCCAGGCAATTCGCGGGCTCGGCGGGTCGCTGCAGCGCCAGGCGGAAGCGTGGCGCCGCGACCTGCTGCGGGCGGCGGCCCTTGTCGAAGTGACGATCGACTGGGCCGACGAGGAGGTGCCCGAGAACGTTTCGCCGGAGGTGGCCGGATTGCTGGAAAACGTCGAGGCTGGGATTGATCGGGAACTGGCGCTGTCGATGGGCGCCGAACGATTGAGAACCGGCTTCGAAGTCGCGGTGCTGGGGGCGCCAAACTCTGGAAAATCCACCCTTATCAATAACTTAGCGGGCCGAGACATGGCCATCACGTCGCCGCTGCCGGGAACGACGCGTGACGTATTGGAGTTGCGCTACGATCTGGACGGACTGCCGGTAGTGTTTCTCGATACGGCAGGATTGCGGGATGCGGAAGACGAAATCGAGCACGAGGGGATCTCCCGCGCCGCAGCCCGCGCGGAGGCCGCGGAGATGCGGCTTTTCCTGCGGGCATCGGACGCTCCGCCGCCCGAGAGAGAGGCGGCGCTGTGGCGGCCGGGCGATCTGCGGGTCTGGAGCAAGTCCGATCTGGGGCAAGGAGACGGGGACATCTCAATCTCGGCGCAAACCGGGGACGGCCTGCCGGAGTTGATCCGCCTGATCGCGCGCGAATTGGCCGGACGCGCCGGCGGCGATGGGCTGGTGAGCCATGCCCGGCAGCGCCGGGCGCTTGAATCGGCCAGGGAAGCTTTGGTGCGGGCACGCATCATGGTAGAAACTGCCGAAGCAGAGCTTTTGGCCGAGGAGCTTCGCGGCGCAACGGTGGATTTGGAGCGGTTGGTCGGGCGCATTGGGGTAGAGGATGTGTTGGGCGAAGTATTCGCAACTTTTTGTCTGGGCAAGTGAGGACTGTTTCACGTGAAACATCGCAGATCAACGCGGGCCGCCGGAGACTTCGATGTCGTCGTGGTTGGCGGCGGCCACGCCGGCGTCGAGGCGGCCCATGCGGCGGCCCGCATGGGTGCGCGCACCGCGCTGGTGACGCACCGCGCGGACCGGATCGGTGAAATGTCGTGCAATCCGGCGATCGGCGGGCTCGGAAAAGGGCACCTCGTCCGGGAGATCGATGCGCTGGACGGCCTGATGGGACGGGTCGCGGACCGGGCCGGAATTCAGTTCAGGTTGTTGAATCGCAGCAAAGGGCCAGCGGTTCGCGGCCCGCGCGCCCAGTGTGACAGGGCGTTGTACCGCCGAAATATGCAGTCAGAGCTGCACGCGGCCCGGCGACTGACGATTGTCGAGGACGAGGTCGTCGATCTAGAAATGCGAAATGGCGCATTGCAGGGCGTTTTGACGGGTTCCGGCGCGCACATTGCGGCCCGGGCGGTCGTTTTGACGACGGGAACCTTTCTGCGCGGAATGGTTCATATCGGCGATGAGAGCTATCCGGCCGGCCGCCAAGACGATCCTGCCGCGCTCCGCCTCGCCGAGCGGCTGGACGCGATGGGCCTGCCGCTTGGCCGGCTGAAGACCGGGACACCACCGCGGCTGGACGGGCGGACCATCGACTACAGCGCGTTGCAGGAACAGCCCGGCGACGCCGAGCCGGTGCTTTTTTCCTTTTTGGGCGGGACCGAGCTGGCGCCCCAGAGAGTCTGCCACATAACCGGGACCACCGCGCGCAGCCACGAAGTCATACGCAGGAACCTGGGGCGCTCGGCGCTGTTCTCCGGGCGAATTCGCGGTGTGGGGCCGCGATACTGCCCGTCGATCGAGGACAAGGTCGAGCGATTTTCCGGAAAGGAGTCGCACCAGATTTTCCTGGAACCGGAAGGGGTTGACGACCCGACGGTGTACCCGAATGGCATCTCCACATCGTTGCCCGCGGCCGCTCAGGCCGAGGTCGTCGCGACCATACCCGGGCTGGAGCGCGCCCGGATCCTGAGGCCCGGCTACGCCATCGAGTATGATTATGTGGACCCGCGCGCCCTGAACCGAAGCCTGGGTGTTCGCGCCCTGCCGAGCCTGTTCCTCGCGGGCCAGATCAACGGCACCACGGGTTACGAAGAAGCGGCCGCCCAGGGGCTGATTGCCGGCCTCAACGCTGCGCGGGTGGCGATGGGCGGCGAATCTATCCGGTTCGATCGCGCGGACGGCTATCTCGGCGTCATGGTCGACGACCTCGTGTCGCGTGGCGTTGCCGAGCCATACCGGATGTTCACCTCGCGTGCGGAGTACCGCCTCATCCTCCGGGCCGATAACGCGGACCGCAGGCTTACGCCGCGCGGGATCGAGATCGGCTGTATCTCCGAGCGCCGCAGGACCGCCTTCCTGCAGAAGATGGACAGGCTCGAGCGCGGGCAGGGCCTGGCCCACTCGCTGGCGTTGAGCCCGGCCGAGGCCGAAAGGCACGGATTGCACGTCAATGCTGATGGGAAGCGCAGGAACGTATCAGATCTGTTGGGTTTGTCGGACGTGGATTTCGACAGGCTGGCGGCGATCTGGCCGGAGCTGGGAGCGATTGACGGCGAAATCCGGGCGCAGATCGAGAACGATGCGCGATATTCCGGATATGTCGGCCGACAACTGGCGGCGGTGGCGGAAATGCGCCGCGAGGAACGTTGCCCGCTTCCTGAAGGTATTGATTTCAGGAGAATTTCGGGCCTGTCGGCAGAGCTTTCCGGTAAACTTGCGGCTGCCCGCCCGTCCACGCTTGGCGAGGCGGCGCGCATCGATGGCATGACCCCGGCGGCCCTGGCGTTGCTGCTGTCTGCGGCGCGGACAGACGGAAAGCGGCGACGCGCATGAACGCGGCGATTCCGGCGAACCTGACCGCCGAGGGATTCGCCCGCGCCTTTGATGTTTCACGTGAAACCATGGAGCGCCTGCAAGCCTTTGCCGCGCTCCTGGAGCGTTGGAATCGCACGATTAATCTTGTGGCGCCGCAAACGCTGCCCCGGCTTTGGGCCCGACACATGGCCGATTCTGCGCAGCTCGTTCGCCTCGCTCCCGAGGCGGCGCGGAGCTGGATCGACCTGGGCGCCGGCGCCGGCTTCCCGGGGCTGGTGATCGCCGCCCTCGCCGCTGAAATGCGCCCGCAGCTAAAACTGCGCCTGGCCGAGAGCGATCGCCGCAAGGCGGTCTTTCTCGGCGAAGCGGCCCGGAGCATGGGGCTTGCTGTCACCATCGACGCCTGCCGGATCGAGGAGGCGCCGCCCGCGGCGCAGGACGTGATCTCCGCCCGGGCGCTGGCGCCGCTCGACCGGCTCTGCGCGCTCGCCCATCGGTTTGCCGGGCCGGAAACGGTTTTTCTGTTTCCGAAGGGCGCGAGGCTCGAATCCGAATTGACCGCCGCTGCCCGGTCTTGGCATATTCGGGCCGAGCGGATCGAAAGCGTGACCGAGGCCGGGGCCTCGATCCTGAAAATCCTGGAGTTGAAACCCCTGACATGACCGAGGCTGCGCATATGACCGAGGCCCCGAAGCTCTCGGGGGCTGCCGCCCAGGCAGATACCCAGGCCCGGATCATTGCGGTTGCCAACCAGAAGGGCGGCGTTGGAAAGACCACGACCGCAATCAATCTCGCCGCAGCGTTGGCCCTGGCGGGCAAACGTGTGCTGCTGGTGGACCTCGATCCCCAGGGCAACGCTTCGACCGGGCTCGGGATCGGCGCCGCGCGTCGCCAGGTCTCCACATATCACGTGCTGGCCGAGGGCGCGCCGCTGTCACGGGCGACGATCGACAGTCCGGTCGAGGGCTTGTCGGTCGTTCCGGCGACGGCTGACCTTTCCGGGCTTGAGGCCGAACTCGGCGGCGCGCCCGATCGCGCCCAGCGTCTGCGCGCTGCCCTGGCGGGCGTCAACGAAGACTCCGCAACACATTGTTTTGATTATATTTTCCTGGACTGCCCGCCGTCACTCAACATCCTGACGGTGAACGCCCTCGCGGCCGCCGATTCAATTCTGGTGCCGCTTCAATGCGAGTTCTTCGCACTCGAAGGGCTCACGCAGCTGCTCGGAACCGTCAAGCGCATCCAGGCACGGCTCAACCCCCGGCTCCAGGTCCAGGGTATCGTGCTGACCATGTATGACCGCCGCAACAACCTGTCGGCACAGGTTGCCGAGGATGTCCGCCTCAACTTGCCCGAGACGGTTTACCAGACACTGATCCCACGGAATGTCCGGCTCTCCGAGGCGCCGAGCTTCGCGCTGCCTGCGCTGCTCTACGACCCGGATTGCGCCGGCAGCCGGGCCTATCGCGCACTGGCCGAGGAAGTCGTTCGCCAGGCCGCGGCGCCAATGGCGGCCTGAGCAGAGATTCTATCCGAAACCGCGCAGCAGGAGACCGGCATGAGCAGAAAACCCGAACGTACCGGCCTCGGGCGGGGCCTTTCAGCACTGCTGGGCGATCTCGATCCCGAACCCGTGACCGCGCGGTCCGCTGCGCCCGGGTCCGGCGCGCCGGGCACCGCCGAATCGGCACTGCCGGCGCCCGGCCGCGGCCCGGCATCGGTTCCGATCGAAAGCCTGCGCCCCAACCCGGAACAGCCCCGCCGTGATTTTCCGGAGCGCGAACTGGCCGAACTGGCCGAATCGATCCGCCAGCGCGGCATCATCCAGCCGGTGATCGTGCGCCGCGACCCGTCCGGATCCGGCAACTACCAGATCGTGGCTGGCGAGCGCCGCTGGCGCGCCGCCCAGCGCGCCCGGCTGCACGACATCCCGGTGGTGATCCGCGATCTCGATGACCGCGCGGTGCTCGAGCTGGCGATCATCGAGAACGTCCAGCGCAGCGACCTCAACCCGATCGAGGAGGCGGCGGGCTACGCCCAGCTCATCGAGCGCTTCGGCCACACCCAGGACGAGATGGCCGGCATCGTCGGCAAGAGCCGCCCCCATGTGGCCAACACGCTCAGACTGCTGAACCTGCCGCAGCAGATCCAGGAAATGCTGCGAGCGGGCAAGCTCAGCGCCGGCCATGGCCGCGCCCTGCTCGGCGCCGCCGATCCGGTCGCACTGGCCGAGCAGGCGGTGCTGCGCGGCCTGACCGTGCGCCAGGTCGAGGATCTCGCCCGCCGTGCGCCGCCAGTCCGTCGAAAGGCGCGCGGCCATGGCGGGCCGCGCCAGAAGGATGCCGACACCCGGGTGCTCGAAGGCGATCTCTCGGCCGCGATCGGCATGGCGGTGTCGATCGAGCACGGTACCGCCGGCAGCGGTGAGATGCGTATCCGCTACCGCGATCTCGACGAGCTGGACCGGCTTTGCCAAAGGCTGGCAAGATGATAACCAATTGAAAGTGCAGTGTTTCTAGACGCATGCCCAAGTTGCATCCCAGTCCCGACCCTGGTGGCTCATGGCGAAATGCCGCATCAGCCCGCCAGCACCTGCCCGCAATGTGTCGCGGCTGCGGCCAGTGCCGGACATGGGGGCTCGGACCAACAGGGCGCATCAGATGAGCGCCGTGAAAGCCATGACCCGCGCGGCGACCAATCTGCTGCGAGCCGGGAAATTCCGGGAAGCCGAGATCGCGGCGCGGCAGATTCTTGCGAGCCACGGCGAGACCCTGCCCGCGCTGAACCTGCTTGCCACGGCTCTGCTGCGCCAGCGCAAGGCCGCGGACGCCGAGCCGCTGCTCTCCCGTTCGCTGGCGGCTGCTCCGGACCAGATCGGTGTGCTGATCAGCCTGGCGCGGACCAAGCTCGCACTCGGCAAGAAGGCCGAGGTTCCTGATTTGCTTGCGGCGGCCGTCGGGCTCGAATCCGGAAAGGTCTCCAATCTCCTGGCGATCGGCCGCGTTTATCTGGCGATCGACGATCTCGACGGGGCAATCCGGGCCTTTGGTGCGGCCACCGAACTGAAGCCCGATAGCGCCGAGGCTCATGCTGAACTCGGCCGCTGCCTTTACCGGCGGCACCGCATTTTCTCCGCCCGTGACGCATTGGAAATGGCGGTGTCATTGGACCCGTCGCATGCGGAGGCCCAGGCGGTTCTCGGAGCCGCATTGCTCGACCTTGAAAAAAGCGACGAAGCGATCGACCGCTTAAGGACAGCCTTGCGGATCGACCCCGACAATGTGACCGCCCACAGCATGCTCGGACGCGCCTATCGCGGCCTGGGCGAGCCGGAGAAAGCCGCCGCCTGCTATCGCGAGATGATCGACCGGA
>DATHZU010000420.1:0-2369 GCA_035458445.1 Thermohalobaculum sp.
CGCTCCGAAAGGGGATGCGGTGGCGAAGCTGCGCGTCGACAAGTGGCTTTGGCAGGCCCGGTTCTTCAAGACCCGGGGGCTGGCGGCCGAACTGGCAGGATCGGGCAAGCTGAGGATCAACGGCAGCCACTCGGCGAAACCGTCTCAGACCGTCCGGCCCGGCGACGTACTGACCTTCCCGCAGGGCAAGCGCATCCGGGTCATTCGCGTCGAGGCCATCGGCCAGCGCCGCGGACCGGCGTCCGAGGCACAGGCGCTATATACCGATCTGGAACCGGCGACCCCGCCACCGGCGCCCGAACCGGCACAGGCGGCGCGCGAGCCGGGCGCCGGGCGTCCGACCGGAAAGCAGCGCCGCGAAATCGACGCGCTCCGGCGCTCTGACCCTTGAAGCCCGGGCGCAGTGCCCCTAATACACGGCACGGAATACGCGCCGTCCAGTCTCACGGCAACCGGCTGTGAATTGGCAAGACCCCGGAGATCCTGCCCGATGACCTATGTGGTGACCGACAACTGCATCCGCTGCAAGTACATGGACTGTGTCGAGGTCTGCCCGGTCGACTGTTTCTACGAGGGCGAGAACATGCTGGTCATCCATCCGGACGAGTGCATCGACTGCGGCGTGTGCGAGCCCGAATGCCCCGCCGACGCGATCCGTCCCGACACCGAGGCGGGCATGGAGGAATGGGTCGGGTTCAACCTGAAGTATTCCGAGGCCTGGCCGAACATCACCATCAAGCGCGATCCGCCGCCCGATGCCGAGAAGTTCGACGGCGAAACCGGCAAACTGGAGAAATATTTTTCCGAGGCTCCCGGCGAAGGAGATTGACCGGAAGCTCCTGCAACTAAAGCGCGATTCCCGGGGTGCGGCATCGAAACACAGCGATTCCGGCCGCGTCACAGCCTCGGGACCGCACAGAACTATGGAAATTAACCCTCGAATCTGTTACACAATTGGTGCGCGAACGATGTTGAGCCGCCGGGTCGCTGGCATTCGGCGGTATTTGTTTGCGCCAACAAAGCAGACCTGCCTGGAGCAGACGTGCTGAGAGGAACGCCCTCCCGCGCGGTGAAATGCTTCGCCGCTGCGGACATGAGACGGACTGGAGAGAGAATGTCGAAGAAGATGAGCCACGCGGCGGCGGAGTTCCGCGCGAACGAGTATGTTGTGTACCCGGCGCACGGCGTAGGCAAAATCATGTCGATCGAGGAGCAGGAGATCGCGGGCACGCAGCTCGAGCTCTTCGTGATTTCGTTCGAGAAAGACAAGATGACGCTCCGCGTGCCCACCGCCAAGGCGGCGTCCATCGGCATGCGCTCGCTGTCGAGCCCGGATCTGGTCGCGAAGGCGCTGGACACCCTCAAGGGCCGCGCCAAGGTCAAGCGCGCCATGTGGTCGCGCCGTGCGCAGGAGTACGAGCAGAAGATCAACTCGGGCGATCTGATCTCGATCGCCGAGGTGGTCCGCGACCTGTACCGCGCCGGCGACCAGCCGGAGCAGTCCTACTCCGAGCGCCAGCTCTACGAGGCGGCGTTGGAGCGGCTGACCCGCGAGGTCGCAGCCGTCGAGCGGATGGACGAGAAGAATGCGGCCGCCAAGGTCGACGCGGTGCTGGTGGCCAAGGCCGCCTGAGCACGCGCCATCGCCGGAATCGAAGGCCCGCCCGGGAAACCTGGCGGGCCTTTTTCGTTCCTTGCCTGCCCGCATCACGCGGCATTGCTGCGGCGACCGGCGCCTGCAAGCCGGGATAGCGTTCCCGGCCGGCGTTACTTGCGCGCCGTGTCCAGTTCGGACAGTCTTGCGGCGAGCCCCCCAGTGACAGGAGCCCGCCGATGCCCCTCTACCGCCACGATGCCCCCTTCGCGCGCCTCGGCGCCGACGCCCTCGCCTCCTGGGCCGCCATCCCGCCTGCCATCGCCTCGGATTGCATGAACCGCACCCAGGCGATGCGGGCGCGCATCAAGCCTCTGGCGCCGGGCACACGGCTGACCGGCCATGCCCGCACCGTCGCCTGCATGGTGGGCGACAACAGCGCCATACACGCGGCGATCCGGTTGATCGAGCCCGGCGACGTGCTGGTGATCGCGGCCGGCGGCTTCCCGGACACTGCGCTGTGGGGCAGTTTGCTGACCCAGGCGGCGCTGGCCCGCGGCTGCGCGGGCGTGGTGGTCGATGGCGCCGTTCGCGACGTGGCCGAGTTGCGCGAGATCGGCTTTCCCTGCTTTGCCGCGGCCACGGTCCCGGCGGGTCCGCACAAGGGGTTTGGCGGGACCATCGACGGGGTCGTCGCCTGCGCCGGGTGCACGGTGGCGCCGGGCGACCTGATCCTCGGCGACGACGATGGCATCGCCGTCGTGCCGCTGGCCGG
>DATHZU010000421.1:0-4977 GCA_035458445.1 Thermohalobaculum sp.
GCCCATGCCTATGACCGCGCGCAGACCCGCGAGCCCGGATGGACCGGCCCGGACATCGAAACCTGGGATGGCGCGCTGAATGCCGGCGCGCCCTCAGGCGCCTTCGATGCGGTGAAGGCCAGCCCCGCACAGCGCCGCGCCTGGCTGTCCTCGGTGCGCCGCTACGGCTTCGCCAAGCTGACCGGCGGCCCGGTCGAGAGCGGCGCCCTGCTGCAGGTAGCGGCGCTGTTCGGGTATGTGCGCGAGACCAATTACGGCAAGTGGTTCGAGGTGCGGACCGAGGTCAATCCGACCAACCTGGCCTATACCGGCCTCGGCCTGCAGGCCCATACCGACAATCCCTACCGCGATCCGGTGCCGACCCTGCAGATCCTCTACTGCCTCGAGAACTCGGCCGAGGGCGGCGAGTCGATGGTGGTCGACGGCTTTCGCGCCGCCGAGCGCCTGCGGGGCGAGGATCCGCACGGCTTCGCGCTGCTGTCGGGTCACTGCGCGCGATTCGAATATGCCGGATCGGCGGGCGTGCGCCTGTCCGCGCGCCGGCCGATGATCGAACTGGCCCCGGACGGCGAGATCGTCGCGATCCGGTTCAACAACCGCTCGGCGGCGCCCATCACCGATGTGCCGTTCGACGACATGGCCGGCTACTACGCGGCCTACCGGCGGCTGGGCGAGATCATCGACGAGCCGGCCATGGCGGTCAGCTTCAAGCTCGAGCCGGGCGAGAGCTTCATCGTCGACAACACCCGGGTGCTGCACGCGCGGGCGGGATATTCCGGCGCCGGCTCGCGCTGGCTGCAGGGTTGCTATGCAGACAAGGACGGGCTGTTGTCGACCCTTGCGGCACTGGAGGCGGAGCCCATGGAGGCAGCGGAATGACTGCGCCGGAGAACCTGACGGCCGAGACCATCGTCGCTTTCCTGGCCGACATCTTCGAGCGGCGCGGCGGCGAGGAGTATCTGGGCGAGCCGGTGACCATGGCCGAGCACATGCTGCAGGGCGCGACCCTGGCCGAGGAGGCGGGCGCCTCCGAGACCATCATCGCCGCCGCGCTGCTGCACGATATCGGCCACTTCACCAGCGAATTCGGCACCTTCTCGATGGACGACACCGAGGACCGCTACCACGAGGAGGCAGGGGCGCGGGTTCTGGAGCGTTTCTTCCCCCGCTTGGTCACCGATTGCGTGCGCTACCACGTGGCGGCGAAGCGCTATCTCTGCGCCACGAAGCCTGAATACTTTAGCCGGCTGTCGGAGGCCTCGATTCACTCGCTGAACCTGCAGGGCGGCCCGATGAGCGAGGCCGAAGTGGCGGAGTTCGAGAAGAACCCGAACCTGCGCGAGATCGTCCAGGTCCGTTATCTGGACGACGCGGGCAAGCGGGCGGACATGAAGACGCCGGGCTTCGCGCATTTCGCGCCGATGCTGCAGCGGGTGGTTGACGCGCATATGCGCGGCTGAGGCGGCGCGACGAAGGCCGCTGACTTGGCCTTGCTTCGGTGCCCTGAACCGGCGAAGCTGGGTTTCCGGCAGGGAGCGTCCCGGCCGGCGGCACGCCAGATGGTTGGGAAATGTATCGGGTTCGCCTTTTCTCAGTGCGCCATGCGCGCACTTTCGAGTGGATCTACCAGCGGCTCGAGCGGCTGATGATCGCCCTCGATCCGCTGTTCGCGAAAATCGGCTACGACCGGGTCGAAGGCCCGATAGCCCTGGCCGAGCGCGGGGTGAAGGGGCTGCTGTTCGACTGCAAGATGTGCGGGCAATGCGTGCTCAGCTCGACCGGCATGTCCTGCCCGATGAACTGTCCCAAACAGCTGCGTAACGGCCCCTGCGGCGGGGTCAGGCCCGGCAATTACTGCGAGGTCAAGCCCTGGATGAAATGCGTCTGGTGCCTGGCCTGGGACGGGTCGACCCGGATGCAGGGCGGGCACAAGATCAGCGAGGTCATGCCGCCGGTGGACCGCAGCCTGGAGGGGTCCTCGGCCTGGCTGCGGGTCAGCCGCGAGAAGGCGGCGAAGCTGCGCGAGTCGAAGGACGCGGCCAAGACCGCCATCGCCCAGGCTTTCCCGGCGGCACGGATGAACGAGCCCTCGGCGGCGCCGCTGGCGCCCGAGCCTCCCGCCGCCGTCAACCGTGCCAGCAGGCTGTAGGACCATGACCACCGAATTCAACGATCTTGGCCCCGCCTATGCGGACCCGCCCCCGGGCCACGTCTCGCACAGCCGGCTGGAGCGGGTTCTGCGGGCGGGCAAGTTCGCCGTGACCGCCGAGTTGAACCCGCCCGACAGCGCCGATCCCTCGGATGTCTACGAGGCGGCGCAGCCGCTGGGCGAGGTGGCGGATGCGCTGAACGCCACCGACGCCTCGGGCGCCAACTGCCACATGTCCTCGATCGGCATCTGCGCGCTGCTGACCCGGGCGGGCTATGGCACGGTCTACCAGATTTCCTGCCGCGACCGGAACCGGATCGCCATCCAGGGCGACGTTCTGGGGGCCGCCGCGATGGGGGTGCAGAACGTGCTGTGCCTGACCGGCGACGGGGTCGGGGTGGGCGACCAGCCCGGCGCCCGGCCGGTGTTCGATTTCGATTCCGTCTCGCTGTTGCGCACGATCAAGACCATGCGCGACCAGGGGATGTTCCTGTCCGGCCGCCGCATCACCCGCCCGCCGCGGATGTTCCTGGGCGCCGCCGAGAACCCCTGCATCCCGCCCCATGACTGGCGCCCGGAGCGGCTGGCCAAGAAGGTCGAGGCCGGGGCCGAGTTCATCCAGACCAACTACATCTACGACATGCCGCTGTTCGAGAGTTTCATGGCGCGGGTCCGCGACATGGGGCTGGACAAGCGGGTCTATATCCTGGCCGGGGTCGGCCCGCTGGCCTCGGCCAAGGCGGCGCGGTGGATGCGGTCGAACGTGCCCGGCATCCACGTGCCGGATTCCCTGATCGAGCGCATGGAGAAGGCCGAGAAGCCGGGTGCCGAGGGCAAGAAGATCTGCATCGAGCTGATCCAGCAGATCCGCGAGATCAAGGGCGTCGCCGGGGTCCATGTCATGGCCTACCGCCGCGAGCACCAGGTATCCGAGATCATCCTGGAATCGGGCGTCCTGAAGGGCCGCACCGGCGGCGCCGCCCGCCGCCGGGGGGGGGCCGAGCCGGCGGTGTGAGCGGAGGTGTGCAATCTTGCACACGGTGTTAAGTAGTTGATTTTATTGTAAAGTAGAAAATCAGGGTGTGTGCACGGTTCGCGCTCCCGGCCTCACTGCATTCCCCGGGAGCGCCGCAGCGGACCCCCTCTCTGTCTCTCCCCCCTGCAATCGGGGAGGCCAGGTGGGGGGTCCCGGCGGCTGTCGCCGCACCCCGCAGGTTGACAGCCCGTCCCGACGGTGCCATTCGATGCCCATCCCTCCGGCACAGGGTTACAGGGCCCGCAAGCGACTTTGCCATGGCCGGTACCCGATGCAAACGACACCCGAGACATCCGCCCCGCGCGCCTTCCTGCCCTGGCTGGTGCTGATCGTCATCGGGCTGGCCTGGGGCTCGACCGGGCCGTTCTCGAAGCTTGCGGTCTCGACCGGGAACCACCCGATTGGCGTCACCTTCTGGAACACTGCCATCGCGGCGCTGGTGCTGACCGCGGCGCTGTTCGCGACCGGGCGGCGGCTGCCGGTGACCCGCCGGCATATCGGCTTCTTCCTGGTCTGCGGCCTGCTGGGGACGGCGCTGCCGAACACGCTGAGCTACACCGCCTACCGGCACCTGCCGATCGGCATCATGGTGATGGTCATCTCGCTGGTGCCGATGGCGACCCTGATCATCGCGCTGCCGCTGCGGATCGAGCGGCCCGAGCCCCTGCGGCTGGCCGGGGTGGCGCTGGGCACCGCCGCGCTGTTGATGATCACGCTGCCGGACTCGAGCCTGCCCGATCCCGCGCTGGCGGTCTGGGTGCTGCTGCCGGTCATCGTCACCCTGTCCTATGCGGCCGAGAACATCTACATCGCCGCCGCCAGGCCGCCCGACTGCGATACGCTGGCGGTGATGAGCGGCCTGAGCCTGGGCGCGCTGGCGTTTCTGGTGCCGATGATGCTGGCGGCGGACGCCTGGGTCGATATCTCGCGCCTCGGCCCGCCCGAGCAGGCGATCCTGTACACCTCGGCCGTCCATATCGTCGCCTATTTCGGCTTCGTCTGGCTGATCGCCAATGCGGGCCCGGTCTTCGCCGCACAGGTCGCCTATCTGGTCACCGGCTCGGGGGTGACCTTGGGCATGATCTTCTACGGCGAGCGCCACTCGGCCTGGGTCTGGGGCGCCCTGGTCCTGATGTTCGCCGGGCTGGCGCTGGTCAAGCCGCGCCGGTAGGCCGGGAGGCGGCCCCGGATCGGGTTCACCCGGCGACCGGGGTTCCCCTGCCGGCGGCCGACGCCTGCCGGTAGGCGAGCGCCGAGACCGCGATATCGCCAATGGCGAGGCCGCGGAAGACGAAGGCCGAGCATCTGGCCGGATCGAAGCCGGCCGAATGTTTGCCGGTCACCAGTCCGCCGAGATCGCCCGCGATCAGCGCGGGATCGACCATCTTCTTCTCGCTGGCCGCCTCCTGCGCGATGTTGTCGATGATCACCGCGCCGAAGGCGGCCATGCCCTCGGGGATCCAGGGCAGGGCCAGGTCGGTGATCGCCGCGAAGGCGCCGGGCTTGAGCCAGCGGGCGTCGATGAAGGGCGCCACGTCGTAGGAGAGGGTGATCGAGGTGACCACCAGGTCGGCGCCCTCGACCGCCTCGCGCGCCGTCGCGCAGCCGCGTGCCGCCAGGCCTTTTGCCCGGGCCGCTTCGCAGAGCTTGTCGATATTCGCCTGGCCGCGCCCGAATACCCGGATATCGGTCAGGGGGAACAGGTCGCCGAAGGCCTGCAGATGGCTGTGGGCCTGCACGCCCGAGCCGATGAAGCGGCAACGGAAAGCTCCGATCATCGTCGAACGTCACC
>DATHZU010000422.1:0-20977 GCA_035458445.1 Thermohalobaculum sp.
AGCGTGACAGCGCGATCCACACCCCCTCCAGGGTCGCATCCCAGTTGGCGTTCTCCATCGCGTCCGCGCCCTTGTCGGTCAGGATGGTCCGCTTCTCGATGATCAGGAACGCCTCCGACACCGCGAACAGGCCCACCAGCGCCGGGATCAGCGGCACGCCGTCATAGAGCTCGAGAAACCCCATCGTTCCGCGCGGTGTGGCGTAGACCACATCGGTGCCGATGCTGCCGATCATCAGGCCGAAGAACCCGGCGATCAGCCCCTTCAGCGTGTCGCGCGCCGCAATCGTGGCGATCAGCGAGATTCCGAACAGCATCACCACGATCATCTCGACCGAGTGCATGTAGAAACCGACCCGCGCCAGGATCGGCATCGCCGCAAGTGCCACGATGGTGGTCAGCAGCCCGCCGATCGACGAGGCGACGAAGGAAATCGCCAACGCCTGCTGGCCGCGCCCCTGCTTGGCCATCGGATAACCGTCGAGCGGCGTCGCGGCCGCGCCGGCGGTGCCCGGGATGTTGACCAGGATCGCCGGGATCCCCGCGCCCATGCGCGCCGAGCAGTACAGCGAGACCATGAAGATCAGGCCGGTCTCGACCTCCATCGCCAGCGTCAGCGGCAGCAGCACGATGATGGTATTGGCGGCGCTGAAGCCCGGAATCGCGCCGACGATCAGGCCCAAGAAGATCGTCGGGATCAGCACCCACCAGTACGAGAGGGTATGCAGCAGAAGATCGCCGAAAAGCGTTAGCGTGTCAGCCATTGTCCAGCACCGCCTTCATGGTGGTCTCGAACCAGCCGCGCGGGAAGCGGGTGTCGAAGGCCCAGATGAACAGCGCCCAGCCGCCCAGCGCCATGATCGCCGACACGGCCGTGATCAGACCCAGCCGGCGCCCGCGGGTCAGCAGCGCCATGGCGGCCATCAGGAACAGGAAGGTCGTCAGCGTGAAGCCGCCCCAGTCGATGGCGATCGCGTAGCCCAGCGTCAGCAGGAACAGCCCGGCGCGGCCCGAAGACAGATCCTCGCGCTGGATCAGATTGCCAAGCCCCAGCGTCGCGGTGCCGGAACGGACGCGCAGCGCCGTCTTGACGATGAAGATCAGGCACAGCGCAATCAGGACGCCGCCGATCAGGAAGGCGTTTACCTGCGCGGTCCAGGGAGAATTCAGGATCGTGCTGAAGAAATAGAGCGTGAAGACCACGGCGGCAACCGGGATGATCAACTCGCCCCCGGCCTGCCGGCGGGGTTCTTCACGGGATTCGGGCATCGGCGCCTCTTGGGTTCGGAAGCTTGCGGCGGTCAGCCCCGGCGCGTCATCGGCGCGCCGGGGGCAGGGTTGGTCAGGCGCCGCTGAGCAGCGACTTGTACTTGGCGCCGATCTCGAGGATCGCCTTTACATAAGTCCCGCAATCCTCGGCATTGCCGTAGCTGAGGTATTCGCGGGTGCCGCCGGATTTCTCGTAGGCGTCGAGCAGTTCCGGGTCCTTGAAGGCCTCGGCGAAGGTCGTGACCAGCTTCTCGTAGCGGTCGGGGTAGTCGTCGGCGGCCTTCTTGTGGATGGCAAAGGCGCGCGACGACAGCATCGGCGGCAGGCTCATGCCGAAATGGTCGTTGATGGTGGGGGCATTGTCCAACCGCTCGCCGACCAGGTTGTCGCCGAAGACCAGGACGGTGCGCACCGCGTCGCGTTTCGCGATCACCGAGCCGGAGGTCAGGACTGAGAAATCGACCTCGCCGGTCACCGCACCCGCGATGGTGTTCTTGCCGCCCGACAGCGGGATCAGGTTGAACTCGGCCCCGGTCTGCTCGCCGAGAGCCATGATCCCGATCGAGGCGGGGTGCGCCATGCGGCTGGTGCCGACGTTCAGCTTGCGCTTCTTGCCCTCGGCGACGATGTCGTCGATGGTCTGGAACGCGCTTTCCCTACCGACGAACACGCAGCTCGGGTCGACGTCGACCCGGCCGAAGTAGAAGTAGTCGTCGAGTGGGAAGTCCGGCGCCTTCACCGCCCAGTTCAGCACCTCGGGCCCCATATTGCCGAAGATCAGGTTGTAGCAATTGGCTTCGGCCTTGCCCATGAACACCTCGTAGCCGACCCGGCCCGAGGCGCCGGGGTAGAAGCCCGGCTCGAACTTGGTGCCCAGGTATTTCTCCCAGATGCTGGTGAAGGCGCGGAAGTTGCGGTCGGCGCCGCCACCCTCGCGGGTCGGGATGATCACGTCGATGTTGCGCTCGGGATAGGCGGCAGCGCGGGCGATGAAGGGCGTTGCGGCGGTGAATGCGACGGTGGCAGTGCCGGTCTGCAGCAGACGGCGCCGGGTAAGTCCGGTCATGGTATCCTCCCAGGAATCATTGTGCCCGATGCGCTGATCTGGTTGCGCGGGCGGTGAGAAAGACTAACCGCATTTCCCGGATCGTCAACAATTTACAAATGGCATGCAGAGGATGGCGCGCGGGCTCAGTAACCCAGAAACTGTGTCCCACCGGCCCAGATCAGCCGCAGGGAAAGCACGATCAGGATGGTGTTCAGCGCCAGCTTGAACTTTCCCTCGTCGATCCGCGCCAGCACATGCTTTCCGACGACCGTGCCCAGAAAGCCCGAAGCCACCATCGCGCCGATCAGCGGCAGCCACTCGCCGAAGGCGAAGCCCAGGAAGCCGAAGGCGATCGTCTTCAGCAGATGCTGCACCGTCATCAGCATCGCATGGGTCGCCACATGGGTCATGCGCGGATGGCCGAGCGATTTCACGAAGGCGGCGACGAAGGGGCCGGTGCCGCCGAAGAACATGGTCAGGAAGCTGGAGAAGGTCCCGGCGATGGCCGCCGACTTGCGCATGAAGGCCGGCGGTTTTGCCAGCACCGACCACAGCACGAAGAGGCCGACGCCGATCTGGATGACATGGGGCGGAAGCTGGACCACGACCGAGCCGCCGAGGGCCACGCCGATCAGCGCGCCGATCGAGAACGGGATCAGGACCGACTGGTCGCGGTAGCGGAACATGATCGCGGCGCGTCCCACGTTCGAGCCGAGCTGCACCAGTCCATGTACCGGGATCAGCGCCGCCGGCGGCACCAGCGAGGCCAGGATCGCCAGCAGCGCCGCGCCGCCGCCGATGCCGAAGGCCGCGGTGATGAAGGAGGTGGCGAAGCTGGCCGCGACGATCAGCCACGCTACCGTCCAGCCCAGGCCCGCATGCAGCGCCGCGTCCATCATCTCAGCTGTCCAGGACCGAATCGTGGATCAGTTCTTCCGGCACCACCTCGCGGGCGGCGAGGTACTGCGCCCTGGAATAGCGGCAGATCGCCGCCAGCTCGTCCCGGTTCGCGGCGTAGCCGTAGCGCCAGTAGTCCGGCCCCATGGTCGCCAGCGTGCGCTCCATCGAGGCGCCGAGCCAGGGCAGCGACAGCCGGTTGGCCGAGCCGAGCCAGACATCGCGCAGCCGATCCAGCGCGATGTCGCGGGCCTCGGTGAAGGCCTCCAGCAGCGCGCGCGGCAGCCAGGGATTCTCGGCCACCAGGGTACTGCGCACGGCGATCAGGTGCATGATCGGGAAGAAGCCGGTGCGTCTGTGATACTCCTGCTCCACCGCCTCGTAGTCGGGCAACAGCCGCCGGATGCGGGGATCGCCGTCCAGGAAGGCGGCGGGGGGCTTCGGCGCCAGCAGGCCGTCGATCTCGCCCGCCAGCAGCAGGTCCTGCAGGGTTTCGCCATCCTTGATCGGCTCGACGACCATGCCAGGCGGCAGGTCCAGCTCCAGCCGCTCGTGGCGGATGCCGGCGTCCAGCGCGCCGGTGCGCCAGCGGATCGCGGCGGGGTCGACGCCGTACTCGTCCGCCAGGATGCCCCGCATCCACAATGCGGCGGTCATCTGGTACTCGGGGACGCCGACCCTCCGCCCGGCCAGGTCGGCGGGGCTGGCGATGCCCGATCCGGCCCGCCCGAAGAAGCCGTTGTGCCGGAAGGCGCGGCTGACGAAGGCTGGGATTGCGGTATAGGCACTGGTCCCCCGCGAGACCTGCAGCACGTAGCTCGACACCGACAGTTCGGTGATGTCGAAGCGCGCTTCCTGCACCGCGATCGGGAACAGCTTGGTGGTGGGCAGGATATGGCTCTCGAACCCGACCCCGGGCACGGTGACCCGGCCGTCATGCAGGGCGGCGACGCGGTCGTGGTCCCAGGTCGCCAGCGAGACCTTCAGTGTCATGGTCAGGGCGCCCTCGAGGCGGGGCGGGCGATCGGCGCGACGACCTGGTCTTGCATGGGCGATCCTAGCAGGTGGCAGATTCCGGACATTTGCGGGATACTCGATTTTTCCGCGCCGCACACCCGGTTCTTGCAGAGTTCCGGCATGGCGGGCAGAGCCCGGTTTGATCTCGGTCATCGTTTTTCCGCGCCAAGCGGTTAGGACTCGGTGTCCATCGCGGAGGAAGGGATAGGGCAGGATGTTCAGGCGGTCACTGATCCTCGCGCTGGTTGCGTTGGCCCTCGGTGCGGGCTGGTGGGCCTGGAGCGCCCGTCCGCCCGTGGTCACGGTCGCCGAACTTCGGCGCGGCGAGGCAGCCGAGATCGTCTACGCCACCGGCGTGGTCGAGCCGGTCCGCTGGGCCGAAGTCACGCCGTTGCGCCGGGGCCGGATCCTCGAGACCTGCCGCTGCGAGGGGCATACGGTCGACGAGGGCAAGCTCTTGTTCCGCCTCGACGGGTCCGAACTCGCGGCCCAGCTCAACGAACTGGAGGCGCGCCAGGATTTCGCTGAAAAGGAACTGCGCCGGGCCGAGGACCTGCTGGCGCGCCGGGTCGGCACCCGCGAGACCTACGAGCGGACCTTCGCCGAGGCGTCGCAGGCGCGCGCGGCGGTGGCCGCCACGCGCAGCCAGCTTTCCGAGCTCGAGATCCGCGCGCCGATGGCGGGGCAGGTGCTGCGCATCGACGGCGAGGTGGGCGAGGTGGCGGAGCTTGGCGAGGCCCTGGCCTGGGTCGGGCAGCCGAAGCCGTTGCTGGTCGTCTCGGAGGTGAACGAGGAGGACATCCCCCGCGTCGTCACCGGCCAGAGGGCGCTGATCAAGGCGGATGCATTCCCGGATACAGCGCTGGAGGCCGAGGTCAGTGCGATCACGCCCAAGGGCGACCCGGTGCTGAAGACCTACCGCGTCCGCCTGGCGCTGCCCGAGGACACGCCGTTGCACATCGGCATGTCGGTCGATGTGAACATTGTCGTCCGGGTGGTCGGGGACGCGGTCCTGGCCCCGGCGCAGGCGTTGATCGGCGGCGTGCTGCAGATCGTCGGCACCGGCGGCGTCATCGAGAACCGGCCGGTCGAGGTCGGGCTTCGCGGCGGCGACACCGTCCAGATCGTCCGCGGCGCCGAACCCGGCGAGCGGGTGGTCTCGCCCGCCCGCGACGAGCTGGCCGCGGGCGGCAAGGTGCGCCTGGCGGACGGGCCCTGACATGCGCCTGCTGTTCGAGATCGCGCTGACACATATCGCGGGCAGGGGGCGCCAGACCCTGGTCTCGATCGCCGGGGTCACGCTGGGGGTCGGCTTCGCCATCGCCATGGCGGCGCTGATGCAGGGCAGCCAGAAGGACTTTGTCGGCACGCTGATCGATGCGATGCCGCATATCCAGATCACCGACGAGCAGCGCGATCCGCCCGAGCAGCCGGCGTCCCGCGCCTATGACGCCGTCGAGTGGCGCGGCCTGCGCCCGCGCGAGGATCCGCGCGGCATCCTGAACCCCACCGCGGCCATCGCGGCGCTGGAGGGCTGGATACCCGGTGCGATGGCGGCGTCGCTGAGGCTGCAGGGCGTGGCGCGGTATGGCGGCACCGACCGCGCGGTGGAGATTCTGGGCATCACCGCCGCCGAGGAAGAATCGGTCTCGACCCTGGCCGACGACATCACCTTCGGCGGCCTGGCGGAACTCGAGGCCTCGGGTTTCGGCGCGATCATCGGCGACCGGCTGGCCGGCCGGCTGTCGGTGAACATGGGCGACAGCCTGCAGCTGACCGCGTCGAACGGGGTCTCGCGGCGGTTCAAGGTGGTGGGGCTGTTCCACACCGGCATCGTCGCCAGCGACGAGACCCGCGTCTATGTGCGGCTGAAGACGGCGCAGGTGCTGGCCGGGCGCCAGAACGCGCTGAACGACATCCGTATCCGGCTGACTGACCCGGACGCAGCCCCCATCGTGGCCGCGCGCGCCGAGGAGCTGCTGGGCTACAAGGCGGTCTCGTGGCAGGAGGCCAACGAGTCGCTGCTGGAAGCGTTCCAGATCCGCAACATCATCATGTACACGGTCGTGGCCGCGATCCTGGTGGTCGCCGGCTTCGGCATCTTCAACATCGTCTCGATCATCACCCACGAGAAGGCGCGAGACATCGCGATCCTGAAGTCGCTGGGCTTCACCGAGGGCGACGTCCGGGCGATCTTCCTGGCCGAGGGTGCGGCGATGGGCGGGGCGGGAGGCGTGCTGGGAATGGTGCTGGGCTATGGGCTGACGCGCCTGCTGGGCAGCATCAAGTTCGAGCTGGTGCAGGCCACTGAGGTCACGCACCTGCCGGTTACGGTGAACCCGCTGCACTACCTGATCGCCGCGGGCCTGGCCCTGGCGGCGGCGTCGATCGCCGGGTTCCTGCCGGCGCGCAAGGCGGCGCGCGGCAACCCGGTCGACATCATCCGGGGCGCCACATGAGCGCTCCCCTGATCGAGGCGCGGGGCGTCACCCGCATCCTGCCGCTGACCGTACCGGTGACGCTGGTCGAGGATGTCGACCTGTCCATCGGCCGGGGGGAACTGGTGGCGATCACCGGCCCATCGGGCTCCGGCAAGTCGTCGCTTCTGTACCTTCTGGGGCTGCTGGACGCCCCGACCCGCGGCGAGGTGCTGTTCGAGGGGGAACCGACGCACAAGCTGAGCCCGGCGCGGAAGGCCCGGATCAGGCTGTCGGAGATCGGCTTCGTGTTCCAGTTCCATTTCCTGCTGCCCGAATTCACCCTGCTCGGCAATGTGATGATCCCGATGCGCCGCCTGGGCCGCTGGCCAACCGACGAGGCCGAGGCGCGGGCGGCCGATATCCTGACCTCGCTGGGGCTGGCCGACCACATGCTGAAGCGGCCGGACCAGCTCTCGGGCGGGCAGCGCCAGCGTGTGGCGGTCGCCCGCGCGCTGGCCAACGATCCGCCGCTGATTCTGGCGGACGAGCCGACCGGGTCGCTCGACTCGGCTGCATCCGAGCAGGTCTTCGAGATTTTGTCAGGAATTGTTGCCGACAGCAGCAAGACCGTCGTCGCGGTTACGCACGACACCGACATGGCCGAGCGCATGGACCGGCGCATTCACCTGGTGGATGGCAGGGTGGTCAGCGACGAGGCGAGGGTTCGCGAAATTGGGTAGCAGTGTGAGGTTTGTCACAGAAGTAGCGGGAGTTTGTATAGAATTTACAGCTAGTTAGAATCGGTAAAAAAGTATAAAAAGTTAATGGTAACTTCCAGGAAAGCGTGGCGGTAGCAATTCAAAACTTGAGAGTTTGGATTTGGTCGACAAGGTAAGATGGTGGTTTCTATGAGGATTCTAGGTCTGATATCCGCGTTGGCGGTCTCACTGTCGGCAAGCACAGCCTTGTCGGCCCAGGGCGTTGGCCAGGCCATGGCCGTGGTCGACGCAGCGAGCGCTTCGGGCGATGTGGGAGAACGGACCCTTGCCGTCGGAGCCTCCGTCTTCATCGGCGACGTGGTCAAGACGGATAATGTGGGCGAGGCCCAGTTGCTGTTCGAGGACGGCACGCGCATGGTCGTCGGGCCGAATTCCTCGCTGGTGATCGACGAGTTCCTGTTCCGCGGTAAGGCGGCCGAGAACAAGTTCTCGGTCCGGGCCCTGGGCGGTGCCTTCCGCTTCATCAGCGGCGAGAGCGGCGACAAGGGCTATTCGATCCGCACGCCTTCCGCCACCATCGGCGTTCGCGGCACGGCTTTCGATTTCACGGTCACGCCGGAAGGCGAGACGAATCTGGTGCTGTTGTCGGGCGAAGCCGAGCTGTGCGAGAGCAGCGGGAATTGCAAGACGGTCGCCTCGCGTTGCGGATTCGTCCGGACCACCGGCGACAGCAACGTCGAACAGATCAAGGACCATCTTGCACGCGCCCGCGCGACCCGCGAGATCTTCCCGTACATGGTCTCGCAGGACCGGCTGCTCGATCCTTTCCGGCTCGACGGCGAGGAGTGCACGGCCGATCACGCAAGCATCGATAACGGAATCGAGCGCGAACAGGCCGTTGCGGCGGCACCCGCGCTGGACCCGGCCCCGGCGCCGGCACCTGAACCGGCACCAGAACCTGCGGCGCGGGGCAACAATGGTTTCGGCAACGGTCCGGAGCCGGACGAGGCCGCAGGTCCGGTGGGAACCGATCCCAGTAATCCCGGTAAGGGCGCGACGAGCAGTAACGCTGGCGGCAAAGGCCGGGGTAGAGATGCGAACGGCTGATGGCGTCGGCACGGCGCGGTAACGGAAGCGGAGAAGAATCTCGCGGGTCGTTCTGGCGCCGCCTGATTCCCGCTTTTCTCGTCATCACCGTTTCGCTGGGCTGCGTCGGCGGACTGACAGCGCTTCGGATCCTGGATCCGTTCGTGCTGCGCAATGCGCGCGAGACCTCGTTCGACCTGCTGCAACGGCTCCACCCCCGGACCTATATCGAAACGCCGGTCAAGATCGTCGATATCGACGAGCGTTCGCTCGAGGCCTTCGGACAGTGGCCCTGGCCGCGGGATATGCTGGCCGAGATGATCGACCGCCTTCATGCCGCCGGCGCCTCGACCGTGGCCTTCGACGTCATCTTCTCCGAGCCCGACCGCCTGTCCCCCAGCCGCCTGGCCGCCGACCCGCGAATGCGCCAGGCGCTCGGCCTTCCTGAAGGCGCCGCCGCGCCCGATCTTCCGGACAATGACCAGATTCTGGCGGATGCGATGAAGCGCGGCTACGTGGTCATCGGCTTCGGCGTGACCTCGGTGCTGGATACACTGCCGCCGGTGAAGGCCGGGTTCGCCTATACTGGCGAGGATCCCGCTAGATACGTCACGCCGATGCTGGGCGGCGCGAAAGTCCTGCCGGAACTCGCCGAGGCCGCGGCCGGGATCGGGTCGCTGAATCTCAGCGAGGACCTGTCGCTGGGTGTCGTGCGCAGCACGCCGCTGGTCTGGACCGACGGCAAGAGACTGTATCCCAGCCTGTCGATGGAGGCGCTTGGAATCGCCCAGGATGCGCGGACATTCGTGGTGCATGCCGACCCGGATACCGGCGGCGTGCAGTCGATCCGGATCGGCGCCTTCGAGGTGCCGACCGAGCCGACGGGCGAGCTGAACCTCTATTACACCAAGCCGCGCGCCGATCGCTATATCAGCGCCGTGGACCTGTTCGACAACGAGAAGCTGCAGGCGATGGTGCCGGATCTGGAAGGCCGCATCATCCTGGTCGGCACCTCGGCGATCGGGCTGCACGACATCCGCAAGACGGCGCTGGGGGACAGCGTCCCCGGGGTCGAGATCCACGCCCAGGCCATGGAGCAGATCATCAACGAGCAGTTCCTCCTGCGCCATGACTGGACCCGGGGTCTGGAGGTTCTGGCGCTGGTGGTGGCCTCGGCCATCATCCTGGCGACGACGTTCTACAGCGGCGCCCGCCTGTCGCTGCTGTTCGGCGGCATCGTGGCGGCTGCGGTTGCGGTGGGGTCGTGGGATGCCTTCCGCCGCTTCGGGGTGCTGATCGATCCGAGCTTTCCGCTCGGTGGCTCGATTGGGGTCTGGTTCGTCTCGACCGTGTTCCGCTACCTGCTGTCGGATCGTGAGAAGCGCGAAATCCGAGGCGCCTTCAGCCATTACGTGGCGCCATCTGTGCTGCGGCAGATCGAGCGCAATCACCGCAGTGTGCGTCTTGGGGGCGAGAACTGCGAACTGACGGTGATGTTCACCGATGTCCGCAACTTCACCAAGCTGAGCGAGCGGATCGAGCCCGAACAGGTCGTCACCTTCCTGAACAAGCTGCTGGGGCGCCTCGGCTCGGAGATTTCCCGCGAGGCGGGCGTGATCGACAAGTTCATCGGCGACTCGGTGATGGCCTTCTGGAACGCGCCGCTGCGCCAGGAGGACCATGCGCGGCGGGCCTGCAAGGCGGCATTGGGAATGCGCGCGGCCGTCGAGGAAATGAATGCCAAGCAGGCCTTCGGACTGCCCGAGGAGATCGCGCGCGGCGAGCCGGTGGAAATCGGCGTCGGCATCAATACCGGGCCTGCCTGCGTCGGCAATGTGGGCTCGTCCGACCGTTTCAACTACTCGGCCATCGGCGATGCGGTGAACGTGGCCGCGCGGGCGGAATCGGCCTGCAAGGAGCTGGGCTACGACCTGGTCGTGACGCGCTCGACCGCCGAACTCGCCACCGAGTTCGCCTTTGTGAGCGCCGGTATGGTGCATCTGAAAGGCAAGGCCGAGCCGGTCGCGATGGTGCTGCTGGTGGGCGGGCCGGAGGTGCGGCTGTCGCCGCAATTCTCCGAGTTCACCCGTCGCTACCGCTTGTTGATCGATGCGCTGCGCGACGGTCGGCGCCAGGATGCCGCCGATGTCCTGGTCGATTGCCGCAGCCTCGCGGCGGCGGTGGACCCCCGTCTGCTGCGCTATCTCGACAAGGTGCCGAGCCGGGTCAACGATTTCCGCCCCGAACACAATCCCCGCATCGGCCTGGTGAGCGGCTGAGCAGGCTTGCCGGCCCGATTCCGGTTTCGCCGGCATCCGGCCCGTGGTATCGCCCATGCCGGGAGGCTGGCGCATGAGCTCACCCTATCTCTGGATCGTCATTGCCTTCGCCTGCGGCCTGGCGGCGGGATGGCTGGCGTACCGCGCCGCCAACCGCCAGAGCGCGGCAAGGCCGCCCGGCGCGCGGGAGGCCGCGGAGGCGCATGATGGCCTGGAGCTCCTGCGCGAACTGCCGCTGGCGCTGGTGCTGCTGGACCGGCAGACGACGTTGCGCTTTGCCAATGCCGCCGCCGATGCGTTGATCGGACCCGTGCCGGAGGGAGCTCCTCTGGCCTCGGTGCTGCGTGCCAGGGCGCTGAACGAGGGCGTAAACGCGGTTCTGGCCGGCGGCGGCGACCGCGACGTGGCCTTCACCCATATGCGCGCACGCGAGCAGCGCGAGCTGCTGGCGCATCTGCGGCGGATGCCGGCGCGGCGGCAATCGGACACTGCCGTCGTGATCGTGATCGAGGACCGCACCGGCCCCGCCCGGATCGAGCGGATGCGGCGGGATTTCGTCGCCAATGCCTCGCACGAGCTGAAGACCCCTCTGGCCGCGATCATGGGGTTCCTGGAAACCCTGCAGGGTCCGGCCAGGGACGATCCGCAAGCTGCCGACCGGTTCCTGCCGCTGATGTCGGCGCAGGCCGACAGGATGAACCGGCTGATCGAGGATCTGATGGCGCTGAACCGGATCGAGCTGAGCGAGCACATCCGGCCGGGCGATCGGGTCGATCTGGGTCCGCTGTTGCACGAGACGGCAACCGCGCTGGCGCCGCTTGCCGAGGCGGCGGGCGTCAAGATCGAAGTCGACCTGCCGGGGAACGGGGCAGTCGTGACCGGCGAGCGCGCCCAGCTTGGCCAGGTCTTCGTCAACCTGATCGACAACGCGATCAAGTACGGCGGCAGCGGCGGTATCGTCCGGGTGCATCTGGCGCCGGACGAGCCGGGACGCAGCAGGATGGTCGGTGTCTCGGTGACGGATCGCGGTCCCGGCGTCGCGCGCGAGACGATCCCGCGGCTGACTGAGCGGTTCTACCGGGCGGGCGGTGTAGGCGCCGAATGGCCCAGCGGCACCGGGCTGGGGCTGTCCATCGTCAAGCACATCCTGAACCGGCATCGCGGCGACCTGTCGATCCGCTCCGAACTGGGCGCCGGGGCGACCTTCACCGCATGGCTGCCGCGCGCCCCAGAGGCGGAGCTGCGGGCCGGTTCATGACGGATTCGGAGGTGCCCATCGGAGTTCCGAGAGAATTTATATGTAATTCAAAGGCCTAGACTGTCATAATTCCGTTGCGTGCCTATTGTAATCCTGTCCTCGGCGCAGCCTCGCGCCCACGTCAGGCGAAATGCGGGTCGAGGATCACCCGCCGCGCCGCCGCGCAGGCACATGAAGTGGAGACCATCTCATGAGTATCCGCACCGGCCTCGCCCTTGCCGCCGCCGCAATCGTTGCAACTGTAGGCCCGGCTGCCGCCCGCGATCAGATCCGCATCGTCGGTTCGTCGACCGTCTTCCCCTATACCCAGGCCGTCGCCGAGGAATTCGCCAACCTGACCGGTAACCCCTCGCCGGTTGTCGAGGCGACCGGCACCGGCGGCGGCATGAAGATCTTCTGCCAGGGCATCGGCGAGGCGCATCCCGACATCACCGGTGCCTCGCGGGCGATGAAGCCTTCCGAGTATGGCGACTGCACCAGGAACGGCGTCACCGACGTGACCGAGATCCTTCTGGGATATGACGGCCTGTCGGTGGCGGTCTCGCGCGAGACCGAATTCGACTGGCAGCTCACCAAGCAGCAGATCTACCTCGCCCTGGCGGCTCAGGTTCCGGTCGAGGGGGCGTGGGTGGACAACCCGTACAAGAGGTGGTCGCAGATCGACGCTTCGCTGCCGGATGTCGAAATCCTGGCCTATGGCCCGCCCCCGACCTCCGGCACCCGCGACGCCTTCGTGGAACTGGCGATGCATCCGGGTTGCGAGGAGCTGGATTTCGTCAAGTCCAGGCACGCCGAGATGGACAGGAAGGCGTTCGGCGACTGGGTCAAGGAGAACTGCTCGCGGATGCGCCAGGACGGTCAGTTCGTCGAGGCGGGCGAGAACGACAACTTGATCGTGCAGCGTCTGGTGGCCGATTCGCATGCGCTGGGGATCTTCGGATACTCGTTCCTCTACGAAAACGAGGATACGCTGAAGGGTATCTCCATCGACGGCGTCGATCCCAGCCCTGAGACCATTGCCGATTTCTCCTATGGCGTCGCCCGGCCGCTGTACGTCTATGTGAAGAACGCCCATCGCGGCGTGATCCAGGGGCTGGACGAGTTCATCGAGGAATACGTCTCCGAGAACGCGATGGGCCCCGACGGCTACCTTGCCGAGCGCGGTCTGACGCCACTGGGCGATGACAGGCGCGCCGAGGTGCAGGATGCGGCGCTGTCGGCGACGGCGATGACCGCGCCGGAAAACTGATGTAACGAGTCGCGGCCGGCCGGGGAACCCTGGCCGCCACGATCCCCGGAGGCGACATGCTCGGTTATCTGTTCCTGGTGATCCTGATTGCCTCGGGTCTCGGATATTTTCTCAACCGGTTCACCGCGCGCCGCCTGACCGCATCGGGCCATCGATTGCATTCGCTGGCCGGGTTCCACGGCGCCTTTGCGGTTTGCCTCAGCGGATTGCCGGCCTTTGTCTTCGTGCTGCTGTGGCTGGTGTTCCAGGACCGGGTGATCGAGGCAATCATCATGGGCGATCTGCCCGCAGACCAGACCGCGGCGCTGGATGCGGGCGGTCTGTCGCTGATCCGGACCGAGATCCGCTCGATCGCCGCGGGAAAAATCTTCGGCACGCCCGAGCCCTGGAAGCTGGCCGCGGCCGAGAGCCTGGTGAATCTGCGGGCCACCGCCGAACTGGCGTTGTTCGTGGTGGTCCTGGGTATCCTGGCGGCCGGAGTGCTGGTCGCACGGGGAAAGATCTCGCCCGCCTTCCGGGCACGCCAGAGAGTCGAGAAGGTGCTGTCGGGCTTCATGGTCGGCTGCGCGCTGCTGGCGATCCTGACCACTTTGGGAATCGTCGCCTCGCTGATCTACGAATCCTTACGGTTCTTCGACCGGGTGCCGATCCTGGAATTCCTGTTCGGCCTGAACTGGGAGCCGCAGATCCCGATCCGCGCCGATCAGGTGGCCGGGGCAGGGGCCTTCGGCTGGATTCCGGTCCTTGTCGGCACGCTGGTGATCACCGTGGTGGCGCTGGTTGTGGCGATTCCCATCGGCATCTACAGCGCCATTTATCTCAACGAATTCGCCTCGCCCCGCGTCCGGGCCATGGCCAAGCCGGCGCTGGAGCTGCTGGCGGGGGTTCCTACCATCGTCTACGGCTTCTTCGCCATCCTGGTTGTCGCGCCGGCCCTGCGCTCGGCCGGCGAGGTGCTGGGGATCGGGGTCGCGCCCAACACCGCGCTGGCGGCGGGCGGGGTGATGGGGATCATGCTGATCCCGTTCATCTCGTCCTTCACCGACGACGCGCTGGCCGCGGTGCCGCGGTCGTTGCGCGACGGTTCGCTGGCGCTGGGGGCGACCCGGGGCGAGACCATGACCAAGGTGCTGTTCCCGGCGGCGATCCCCGGCATCGTCGGCGGCGTGCTGCTGGCGGTCAGCCGGGCGATCGGCGAGACCATGATCGTGGTGATGGCAGCGGGCTTGATCGCGACGCTGACGATCAATCCGCTGGAATCGGTCACCACCGTCACCGTTCAGATCGTCACATTGCTGATCGGCGACAGCGAGTTCGACAATCCGAAGACCCTGGCGGCCTTCGCGCTGGGGCTGATGCTGTTCCTGGTGACGCTGGTCCTGAACGTCATCGCCCTCGGCGTGGTGCGCAAATACCGAGAGCTCTATGACTGAGACCGCGATGAACCAGACAGGCGCGACCCGTGCCATCGACTGGGCCGATCCGGCCCTGGTCCAGCGCGTGGCCCGGCGCCACCGCAAGGACCGCATGCTGCGCGTCGCGGGGCTGGTTGCCCTGCTGACCGCCTGCCTGATGCTGGCGATCCTGATGGCCTCACTGCTGTGGTCCGGTCACAGCGCCTTCACACAGACCCATGTGACGCTGGATTTCGAGGTCGCGGCCGGCAAGGTGAATGCCGACAAGCCCGGGAAGGGCAATTATCGCGGCATCGTCGCCGAGGCGCTGAAGACACGGTTCCCGGAGGTGACCTCGCGCCGGGACCAGAAGGCGCTGGTCGGCATCCTCAGCAACGGGGCGCAGTACATCCTGCGCGACGCGGTCGTCGCCAATCCGGATTTGATCGGCACGACCGTCACGCTGGCGGTGCCGGTGTCGGACCCCTACGACCAGCTTGCCAAGGGTCAGATCGACGTCGACACGCCGGAGGAGAACCGGCGTCTGGACGACCGCGAGATCGCCTGGTTTCACAAGCTCGAGGCCGCCGGTTCGGTCTCGCGCCCGCTGAACCTGGCGCTGCTGGTCAATGCGGACAGCCGGTTCCCGGAACTGGCGGGGCTTTCGGGC
Organism: Thermohalobaculum sp.; assembly: GCA_035458445.1. Lineage (GTDB taxonomy): Bacteria > Pseudomonadota > Alphaproteobacteria > Rhodobacterales > Rhodobacteraceae > Thermohalobaculum. The sequence continues at coordinate 15,306 of DATHZU010000422.1, forward strand.
GCGCTCTGGGGCTCGTTCTACGCGCTGCTGGTCTGCTTCGTGATCTCATTCCCGGTGGGGATCGCGGCGGGCATCTATCTCGAGGAGTTCGCGCCGAAGAACCGCTGGACCGACCTGATCGAGGTGAACATCAACAACCTGGCGGCGGTGCCCTCGGTGGTGTTCGGCCTGCTGGCTTTGGTCGCCTTCATCGGCTGGTTCGGCATGCCGCGCTCGGCGCCGCTGGTGGGCGGCATGACGCTGTCGCTGATGACCCTGCCGACCATCATCATCGCCACCCGCATCGCGGTGAAGGCGGTGCCGCCGTCGATCCGCGATGCGGCGCTGGGGCTCGGCGCCTCGAAGCACCAGGTGGTCATGGGCCATGTGCTGCCGCTGGCGGTGCCCGGCATCCTGACCGGCACCATCATCGGGCTGGCACGCGCGCTGGGCGAGACCGCGCCGCTGCTGCTGATCGGCATGAACGCCTTCATCACCCAGGCGCCGGACGGGATCATGGATTCCTCGACCGCGCTGCCGACCCAGATCTTCATCTGGGCGGACAGCCCCGAGCGCGGTTTCGTGGCCCGCACCTCGGCGGCGATCTGCGTGCTGCTGGCCTTCCTGGTGGTGATGAACGGCTTCGCCGTCTATCTGAGAAAGCGCTTCGAGCGGCGCTGGTAAGGACGAGAGATGACCCTGACAATGGAACAGAGCCCGGCGCAGGCCGGCGCGGCGCAGGGGGCGAAGATCACCGCCCGCGACGTCAATGTGCATTACGGCGATACCCACGCCATCCAGTCGGTCAGCGTCGATATCCTCGACAAGACCGTCACCGCGTTCATCGGGCCGTCCGGTTGCGGCAAGTCCACCTTCCTCCGCTGCATGAACCGGATGAACGACACCATCGACATCTGCCGCGTCACCGGCGAGATCTTGCTGGACGGACAGGACATCTACGCCCGCTCGGTCGATCCGGCGCTGCTGCGCGCCCGGGTCGGCATGGTGTTCCAGAAGCCGAACCCGTTCCCGAAATCGGTCTATGACAACGTCGCCTACGGACCGCGCATCCACGGCCTGGCCGAGACCCGGGCCGACCTGGACGGCATCGTCGAGGACTCGCTGCGCCGCGCCTCGCTGTGGGAGGAGGTCAAGGACCGCCTGCACCAGCCGGGCACCGGCCTGTCGGGCGGCCAGCAGCAGCGGCTCTGCATCGCGCGGGCCATCGCCACGGCGCCCGAGGTGCTGTTGATGGACGAGCCCTGCTCGGCGCTCGATCCCATCGCCACGGCACGGATCGAGGAGCTGATCGACGAGTTGCGCGAGTCGCTCGCCATCGTGATCGTGACCCACTCGATGCAGCAGGCGGCGCGGGTCAGCCAGCAGACGGCCTTCTTCCACCTGGGCGTCATGGTGGAATTCGGCGATACCTCGCATATCTTCACCAACCCGGATGACAAGCGCACCCAGGACTACATCACCGGGCGTTTCGGCTGAAATCGGAGACACGAACCCAATGTGTGCACATATCGTCAAATCCTTCGACGACGACCTGACGGCGGTCCGGGCGAAGATCTCCGAAATGGGCGGCATGGCCGAGGAACTTCTGTCCGGCGCCCTGCAGAGCGTGCAGGACCGCAACCAGGAGCAGGCCGAGGGCGTCATCAAGCTCGACAAGCGGCTCGATGCGCTGGAGATGGAGCTGGAAGCGATGACCACGCGGATCATCGCGCTGCGCCAGCCTATGGCGCAGGATCTGCGGCTGCTGATCGCGGTGCTGAAGCTGTCGGCAATCCTCGAGCGGGTGGGCGACCTGTCGAAGAACATCGCCCGGCGCGGCATCCCGCTGGCCAAGGCGGCGCCGCCCAGCATCACGACGTCGATGGTGCGCATGGGCCGGCAGGCGCTGGGGCAGCTGACCGAGGTGCTGGACGCCTGGGCACGCCGCGACGTCGAGGCCGCGGTCGCGGTCTGGCGCCGCGACATCGAAATCGACGAGGCCTATAACTCGCTGTTCCGCGAGGTCATCACCTACATGATGGAGGACCCGCGCACGATCTCGGTGGGTTCGCAGCTGCTGTTCATCGCCAAGAATCTCGAGCGGATCGGCGACCACACCACCCATGTGGCCGAGATGATCTACTATGTCGAAAAGGGCGAGCCGCTGGGCGACGACAGGCCCAAGGGCGACCCCTCGGGAACGGAGACGAGCTAGAGGGGCGCACGATGTCTGCACGCATCCTGGTCGCCGAGGACGATGCGGCGCTGAGCGCCCTGCTCGACTACAATCTGACCCATCTGGGCTATTCGGTGCGGCTCTGCGCCGACGGCGACGATGCCCTGGACGCGCTGGTGGAGGAGCCCCCGGACCTGGCGATCCTCGACTGGATGCTGCCCGGCGTCTCGGGCATCGAGATCTGCCGCCGCATCCGGTCGGGCAAGGCCACGCGCGACCTGCCGGTGATCATGGTGACGGCGCGGGGCGAGGAGGAGGACCGGGTCCGGGGGCTCGAGACCGGCGCCGATGACTACATCACCAAGCCGTTCTCGATTGCCGAGCTGACCGCCCGGGTAAAGGCCGTGCTGCGCCGCCGGCGCCCGTCGGTGGCAGGCGACACCGTGAGCTTCGGCGACATCACGCTGGACCGCGAGGCCCGGCGCGTGCACCGGGCCGGGCGCGAGGTCCGGATTGGACCGACCGAGTTCCGGATGCTCGAATGCCTGCTGCAGCGCCCGGGCCGGGTATTCGGCCGCGAACAACTCCTCGACCTGATCTGGGGCCCGGACGCCGATGTCGAGCCACGCACCGTGGATGTGCATGTCGGGCGGCTGCGCAGGGCGCTCAACCGCCGCGGCGAGCGCGATCCGATCCGCACCGTCCGCTCGGCAGGCTACGGGCTGGACGAGACCTATGCCGAGCATGGCCCGGCAGGGCTGCCGCCGGCGGCGAAGTCCTAGCGAAGTCTGGAAATTTGGCTGGGGGACCTGGATTCGAACCAGGACTAACGGAGTCAGAGTCCGTGGGTCTACCGTTAACCTATCCCCCAGCAGGGACCGCCCGGAAACCAGGGCGCGGCGTGCCGGCGTGAGATAGCCGCAGGGCAGGGGGCTGTCAACCCTTGCGCCGGTGCGGGTACCGCCCGTCAGGCGTTGAACAGGAAATGCATCACGTCGCCGTCGGCGACGATGTAGCCCTTGCCCTCGGAGCGCATCTTGCCTGCGTCCTTGGCGCCCTGCTCGCCGCCGCAGGCGACGAAATCGCGATAGGCGATGGTCTCGGCCCGGATGAAACCACGCTCGAAATCGCCGTGGATCACGCCGGCCGCCTGCGGCGCGGCGGTGCCCTTCTCGACGGTCCAGGCGCGTGCCTCCTTCGGGCCCACGGTGAAGTAGGTGATCAGGTGCAACAGCGCGTAGCCGGCCTTGATCAGCCGGTCGAGCCCGGCTTCCTCGAGGCCCAGGCCCTCCAGGAACTCGGCCCGCTCGGTGTCGTCGAGCTGGGCGATCTCCTCCTCGATTGCCGCCGAGATCACCACGCTGGCCGCGCCCTGTTCGGCGGCCATCCGGGCCACCCTTTCCGATTGCGCGTTGCCGGTGGCGGCGGCCTCCTCCTCGACATTGCAGACATAGAGCACCGGCTTCGAGGTCAGCAGCTGAAGCGCCTCCCAGGCCTTCGCCTCGTCCGCCGCGACCGCGATTGTCCTGGCGGGGCGCCCGGCCTCCAGCGCCTCGCGGGCGCGCTGCAGCAGGCGCTCCTGGACCACCGCCTCCTTGTCGCCGCCGCGCACCCGGCGGCCGATGTTCTGCAGGCGGCGCTCGACCGACTCGAGATCGGCCAGCATCAGTTCGGTCTCGATGGTCTCGGCATCCGCCACCGGGTCGATCCGGCCCTCGACATGGGTGATATCGTCGTTCTCGAAGCACCGCAGCACATGGGCGATGGCGTCGACCTCGCGGATATTGGCCAGGAACTGGTTGCCCAATCCCTCGCCCTTCGAGGCGCCGCGCACCAGCCCGGCGATATCGACAAAGGTCAGCCGGGTTGGAATGATCTGCTTCGATTTCGCCAGCCGGGCCAGGGTATCGAGCCGGTCGTCGGGGACCGGAACCTCACCGACATTGGGCTCGATGGTGCAGAACGGGTAATTTGCCGCCGCCGCCGCCGCGGTGCGTGTCAGGGCGTTGAACAGGGTGGACTTGCCGACATTCGGCAACCCCACGATTCCGCACTTGAAACCCATTCCACCTGTCCTCTCGTCTCGGCCGGCCCGCGCTGTGGCATGGCGTGCGGCGCGGGTCAAGCCCCGGGCAGGGCGGGCGCCGCGCCATGCAGGAACGGATCGACAGATTCAGTCTGGAACGGTCCTGGTTCGGGAAATCCTGGTCAGGTACCGGGTCTTGGCCCCCGGCCCCGGGTTGCCGCGAACAGGGTGCTTTGGAGGTCGCGGTGATCGACAGGCTTGCGGATCAGGGCATCGAACCCGCCGGGACCCATGAAGTCGATCGGTGCGCTGCTGTCCGCGGTGACGGCGATCAGGGGAAGGTCGCGGTGCGGGCTGTCCTCGCGGCGCAGCTGTCTCGCGATCTCGGTGCCGCTGATCCCGGGCAGATGCAGATCCAGAAAAACGGCATCGAAATTGTCATGTTCGAGGGCCTCGAAGGCCGCTTCGGCGTTCGCGGCCTCAATCACCTCTATTCCCAACGGCTGCAGGAACAGGCGCATGACCATGCGGTTGCTTTCGACATCGTCCACGACCAGCACCCGGTGGCCCGACATGTCGTTTGCGGCGATTCGCCCCTTGGCGCCCGATGCCGGTATTTGCGCCATGGTCGCGAGGAAGGACAATTGGAACTCGGTTCCCTCGCCCGGAATGCTGTGCAGGCTGACCGTGCCGCCCATCGACTCGGCTAGCTGGCGGGTGATGCTCAACCCCAACCCGGTGCCGCCAAACCGCCGGGAGATGCTGGTATCTGCCTGGCTGAACGGCTGGAACAGGAAAGGCTGGCGATCGGGAGCGATCCCGATCCCGGTGTCCTTGACGGTTACAGTGATCAGAGACCGCTCCTGCCCGTCCGGAGCCCCGGGGGCGGGCTCGGAGCGCACCTGAAGGTGGACGCCGCCGGCTTCAGTGAACTTCACCGCGTTGGACAGCAGATTCGACAGACATTGCCGTATTCGCACGGCGTCGAATACCAGGCGCTCCGGGACGGTCGGCAGAACGGTAGCCGACAGGGTCAACCCCTTGTTTTCCGCAGTGGGGGCGTAGAGCCGGAGAAGCCCATCGATGATGCTGCGAAGGTTGTCCTCGGCCGGCTGGATGCTGAGTTTGCCCGCCTCCAGCTTCGAGAAGTCGAGGATGTCGGTCAGCAGCGCGTTCAGGGCCTTGCCCGATTCTGCAATCACTTCCACCTGGGCCTTCTGCTCCGGGTTCAGGTCTGATTGCAGCAGTGTTTGGGTCATTCCCAGCATGCCGTTCAGCGGTGTGCGCAACTCGTGGCTGACGGTCGCGAGGAACGTGCCCTTGCCCCGGTCGGCCTTCTGCGCGGCATCGCGCGCGCGGGCCAGGTCGGCCTCGCGCTTGAGACCTTCCCGGTACGACCTGCCGGACCGGTACGACAGCAACAGAACCAAAAAGGCGAACAGGCTTGCCACCACCAGCGGAGCGTTGGCACCGGGAATGCCGAGTTCGTAC
>DATHZU010000423.1:0-2799 GCA_035458445.1 Thermohalobaculum sp.
GGGACAAGATTGCGGCATTGACCCGGGCAATCGCTAGCTGATCCAACACGATATCCGAAGTTGTGAAGGGTTGTCGGACACCTGCCGAGACGAGGTGTTGCGGCGAGGATGGTCGGCAGGTGTCGGACAAGCCTCGGGGGAGGAAACCGCGGGCTGGTTAGGCTGGGTGGTGCCGTTTCCTATGGGGATAGTGCGCTCGATCTGGGTGGCTGGACCGGCCGATTGTGTTCGGCGCATCGGCGGTGAGCGGGCTACCACGGGGTTTGAGCACGGCCAAGAAGATTGCTGCGGGCAACGAGACGGTGGCTGGAAGGCTGAGGCCATCGGCAATCGGGGCATCGGGTCGACCGGTAGCGTCGCCGGTCGAAGACCAGCGGTGGTCGAAGTTGGGATGCTGTGTGGAGATGATCGGCGTCATGATGCGTCAACCCGGGCGGATGGAGTTGGCGGCGCACGGGGCTGGTGTCCGCGCTCGAAGGTCTCGATGACGATCATGCGCCCGCCGCAGCATGGACACGGCCGTTCTGGCGGCGAAGGTTCGGAGTTCTCCTCCTTTTGATCGGGCTCGGGGGTAGGCATGGCGAGGAGGTTGCGGACCCGAGCGATGTTGCGGACACGGTCGCCGTTGGCGAACAGGCCGTAATGCCGGATGCGGTGAAAACCCGATGGCAGGACGTGGGTCAGGAAGCGCCGGATGAACTCACCGGCGGCCAGCGTCATGGTTTTGTACCGCGCCCGCCCCTTGGTTCGGTAATCCTTCCACCTGAAGGTCACGTTGGCGCCATCGAAGGCGACGAGGCGGCTGTTTGAGATGGCGATGCGGTGGGTATAGCGCGAGAGATAGGCTAGGACAGCCTCGGGTTTGCCGAACGGGGGTTGGGCGTAGACCACCCATTTGACCTCGCGGAGCGGTGCGAGATAAGCATCGAATGCTTTGGCATCCGCCAACGGCACCAGCTCGTTGAAGAAGGAGAGCCGCCCGGCCTGGTGAGCGCTGGTGAGCTTCTCCAGAAACAGCCGCCGGAACAGGTGCGACAGTACGCGAACGGGCAGGAAGAAGCCGGGCCGGCAGGACACCCATTGTGTTCCATCGAGAGATATCCCACCGCCGGGCACGATGATATGAACATGGGGATGATGGGTCAGGGCCGATCCCCAGGTGTGCAGGACGCCGGTAAAGCCGATGCGGGCGCCAAGGTACCTGGGGTTGGCGGCAATGGTCATCAAGGTCTCGGCGGCGGTCTTGAACAGGATGTCGTAGATCACCGCCTTGTTTTGATAAGCGATGTCGGCGATCAGCGCCGGAACGGAAAACACCACGTGATAGTAGGGCACATCGAGAAGCTCGGCCTGGCGCGCGGCCAGCCACTCCCGTGCCGCCGGCCCCTGACACTTGGGACAATGGCGGTTGCGGCACGAGTTATAGGCAACGAACTCGTGGGCGCAATCTTCACAGCGCTCCACATGACCACCAAGGGCTGCAGTGCGGCAGCGTTCGATGGCCGACATCACCTTGAGTTGGCCGAGACTGATATGACCGGCGTTGGCGCGACGCCATGCCGGACCAAAGTCGCGGAAGATGTCCGCGACCTCCAGCGCCGGGCGGGCCATGGCGGCCGCGGTCTACTTGGGCGGCTTGACCTTCTTCCTGATGAGTTGTTCGAACGGGCTCTTGACTGCCCTGAGCGTAGTGCCGGCGACCTGGCTGTAGCGGGCGGTCGTCTCCACCTTGTTGTGACCCATGAGCACCTGGATCACGCGAATGTCGACCTGCCGTTCGAGAAGGTGGGTGGCGAAGCAGTGCCGCAGCGTATGTAACGACACGGGCTTATCGATGCCAGACGCCTTCCTGGCGTCATGGAAGGCGCGGCCGAGTTGGCGGGTGGTGAGCGGATTGACCGGGTTCCGGCCCGGGAATAGCCAGCCTCCGGGCAGCATGACACCCTGCTCGCGGCCCGCCCGCCACCAGGCGCGCAGGAGGGCGAGGAGCGACTCCGACACCATGGCGTAGCGATCCTTACGGCCCTTGCCCTGCTCAATGCGGATGACCTCGCGTTCTCTGTCGATATCGGAGATCTTGAGCGAGACCACCTCCGAGGCCCGGAGACCAGCGCCGTAGGCAAGAGATAGCGCCGCCTCGTACTTGAGGCTGGTGGCCGCGTCCAACAGGCGGGCGACCTCCTCGGGGCTCAGTAAAACAGGCAATCTGTGCGGTTCGCGCACGCCGGTCATGCCAACCGCCGCATCGTCGCGCCCCAGCGTGACGCCGAAGAAGAAGCGCAAGCCTGAAACGGCGGCGTTCATGCTGGTGGCCGAGGCGCTCGATGATCTCATGTGCAGCTGATAGCGCCTCAGATCCTCGGCGTTGCCCTGGTCGGGAGAGCGGCCGAGAAAGGCGGCAAAATCCCTTACCGCGCCAATATAGCCTCGCTGCGTGTCAGCGGTGAAACCGCGGATCGTCATGTCTTCGATCATGCGCTGGCGTAATGGGCTGATCGCCCCGCGATGCTTGTCTGTCATCGGAATACTCCTGTCTGGAATGAGGTTGAAAACCCCTCATCCTCCAGACAGGACGACGACCTTGCCACTCACGCCATGACGACCGCCGCAGCAAACTACCGCGTTAGCGGTTTCGTTCGTTGGAGGCACTCCGGAAGTCGCCAGCAAAGGCCGCGATGAAAGCTGATCGCGATAGCTTGCGCATCCTTGATTTTTCGCCCACTTCCGGGTCCCGACCAAAGCCGACATATCGCTCAATTTTCCGTCAACGCTATGGAAGCCAATTCCGGACATCTGCGG
>DATHZU010000424.1:0-5781 GCA_035458445.1 Thermohalobaculum sp.
GGTGGGACTGCTGATCTCGGACGTGCCCGGCGACGATCCCGCCGTCATCGGCTCGGGCCCGACCGTCGGCGAGACCTCGACCCCCGCCGACGCGCGCGCCCTGCTCCGGCGCTATGGAATCGCGATCCCGCCCAGCATCGACGCCCATCTGAGCGCCCCCGCCGGTTGCCCGGCACCCGGCGCCGAACGCCTGGCCCGCACGCGGAACCGCATCATCGCCGCCCCGCAGATCTCGCTCGAGGCAGCGGCGGAGGTGGCGCGCAAGGCGGGCTACGCGCCGCTGATCCTCGGCGACAGCCTCGAGGGCGAGGCCCGCGAGGTCGGCATTGTTATGTCCGGCATCGCCCGGCAGGTGCTGACCCACGGCCAGCCGCTGCCCCGCCCCTGCGCGCTCCTCTCGGGGGGCGAGACCACGGTGACGCTCCGCGGCACCGGGCGCGGCGGGCGCAATGTCGAGTTCCTGCTGTCGCTGGCCATCGCGCTCGGCGGGGCACCGGTGCACGCCATCGCCTGCGACACGGACGGTGTGGACGGCGCCGAGGATGTGGCGGGCGCGATCTGCACCCCCGACACGCTGGCCCGCGCCCGCGCCCTGGGCCTGAACCCGCTGGCCGAGCTGGCCAACAACAATGCCCACGGATTTTTCGAGACGCTGGGCGACCAGGTGATCACCGGCCCGACGCTGACCAATGTGAACGACTTCCGGGCAATCCTGATGGGGTGAGCCGCCCTGTTCTCACAGCATTCGCAGATCACATACGTGATCCGCCTGTAATTTCATATACTTGACCCCCTTCTCACCGTGAGAAGGTGCGAAATCACCCCCTGCGGGGGCCGATATCGCTGATCAGGTTGCAGATCAGCCGCGCCAGCGCCTGGCCGCCCAGGCGCGCCGGGTCCTTCTCGGGCACGTACTCGACGACGGTCGCGCCGACGATCCGCGCCCGCTCGGCCAGCCCCTCGAACAGGTCCAGCATGGTCTGGTAGTCCAGCCCTCCGAAAGCTGGGGCCAGCACGCCGGGGCAGAGCGCCGGGTCCAGCCCGTCGGCGTCGATGTTCAGCACCACATTCGCCCCCTCCGGCACCGCCGCCAGCACCGGGGCCAGACCGTCCGCATGGACCACCCGCATCGGGAACAGCTGCGCGCCCCACTGCACCGCATCCGCCAGTTCACGGTTGCGCGCCGAGCCGACGCCGCGCGCTCCGACCTGCACGATTCCCCGGACCTGCGCCATCTCCGAGGCCCGGCGCATGGTCGACGAGAAGCCGTGGGTCACCCCGTCGACCTCGTCGCGCCAGTCGATATGGGCGTCGATCTGCACGATCCAGATCTCCTCGCCCGCGAAGCCCTCGTAGAACGGGATCGGCACCGAGTCGTCGCCGCCCAGCAGGATTGGCACGGCGCCCGCCGCGCGCACCGACGCCACTGCATCGCGGATCGCCGCGCGGTTGGCCGCGCCGTCGCCGTCCGGAACGACCGCCACATCGCCGGCATCGACGGCATTCACCCCGTCCATCAGGGCCGCGCCCCGGTCCATGTCGATGTGGTCGCGCCGGGTGTCGTACCACTCCAGCGCCCCACGCAGCGCCGCGGGCGCACCTGCCGCGTGGCTGGCGACGCCGGGCCGGTAGGGCGTGCCGTGAGCCGCGCCCAGGATGACCACGTCCGGCGTTGTCGGCCCTGTCATCAACGCAAGATCGGCAGAGGGCAGACCGCAAAAGGTTTGGCTGGACATCGGCGTTCCCCCTCAGATCAAGCCGTCATAGGCGCGGCGCGGGATTTCCACGGCCACGATGGTGAAGCGCTCGGCCGCGAGTGCCTCGGCGACCGCCGGCCCGGCTTCGCCTGGCCCGGAAACCGCGACGCCGTGGCCGCCATAGGCCCGCGCCACCGCGGCGAAATCGGTGCGGCGGAAATCGACGCCGGCATTCTGGATCCCCATGGCGCGCTGCTTCAGCTCGATGAGCGCCAGGGACTGGTCGACGAAGACCACGATCACCACCGGCAGGCCGAGGTCGCGCAGGGTCGACAGCTCGCCCAGCACCATCTCCAGCCCGGCATCGCCGGTGAAGGCGATCACCGGCGACGCGGGCCTGGCATGCTTGAAACCCATGGCCAGCGGCAAGGCGCATCCCATGGTGCAGAGCCCGGTCGATTGCAGCACGCCACGCGGATGCGCGGCCCGCCACATCTGGCTGATCAGGATGCGATGGGCGCCGGTATCGATCGTGACCGTCACCTCGGGCGGAACGGCGGCGAGGATCTCAGCCACCGCGTGGTCCGGCCCCCAGTCGCCCTTCGGCGCGAAGGCCTCGGCCAGTTCAGCCCGGATGCGCGCGGGCTCGCCGTCGGGCCAGACCTGCTTCGGCGCACCGTCCAGCGCCGCCAGCCCGCCGGCGACCGACGAGACCCACGAGAGCGCCGCATAATGCATGTCGTGGTCGTTCGCTGCATGGGCGAACTCGATCGCCTTGGCCGGGTCCCAGGGATCCTGCCAGCCGATCCGCATCTCGATCGGGTCGTAGCCCGCCGCGATCACCAGGTCAGCGGCTTCGAACAGCGGCAGGATGAGCTTTTCCGACTTCGGCGACAGCCCGTGCCCCCCCAGCGCCAGCGGATGGTCCTCGGGCAGCACTCCCTTGGCCTTGTAGGTGGTCACGACGGGGATCGCGTGCTTCTCGGCGAAGGCTCGCAGCGCATCGGCCCCGCCCGGCTCGTTCAGCGCGTCGAGCCCGGCCATGATCACCGGGCGCCGGCTGGCCGCGAACATGGCCCTCGCGCGGTCCAGCGCCGCGCCGGGGGCCGGAGCGGAAGGCAACGGCGGCCCCCGCAGCACGACGGGAGGCTGGATCTGCTCGGCGGCGGCAACAGCGATCGGCAGGTCGATATGCACCGGTCCGGGGCGGCCCGAGGTCGCAATCGAGAGCGCCTTGTCGATCATCGCGCCGATGGCCCCGTCCGGGGCCGTGAAGCTGGCCTTGCAGACCTGCCGCATGACCGCCGACTGGTCGAAGACCTGGTGGGTGTAGCGCATGGCCTCGGCCGGATCGATCATGCCAGAGATGACGATCAACGGCACCCGGTCCTGCGCGGCGTTGGCCACCACGTTGAAGGCATTGGCGATGCCAGGGCCGACGGTCGCGACCAGGATCCCCGGCGCGCCGGTCGCATGCCATGTGCCTTCGGCCATGAAACCCGCCGAGTTCTCGTGCTTGGTCAGGATGAAACGGATGCCGGCGCGCTCCAGCGCGTCGATCAGGGTCAGCACCTCGCCGCCGGGAATGCCGAAGGCAGTGCGGCATCCGGCGGCATGCAGGCGCCGGGCGATGATGTCTGCCGAATTCACCCTAGTCCCCTTCGAAGGCGCAGAGGCAATGAACCTCCAGACCCATCGCCTTCAATCGCTTCTCGCCCCCCAAATCGGGCAGATTCACCACGAAGGAGGCGGCGACAATATGCCCGCCCAGCCGCTCGATCAGCCTGACCCCTGCCACCGCCGTGCCGCCGGTCGCCAACAGGTCGTCGAGCAGCAACACACGGGCGCCGGCGTGAAAGGCGTCGTCGTGAATCTCGACGATGGCATCGCCGTATTCCAGGCTGTAGGCCTCGACGATGGTCTTGCCCGGCAGTTTTCCCTTCTTCCGGATCGGGACGAACGGCAGGCCCAGCTTGTACGCGACCGCGCCGCCCAGGATGAAGCCGCGCGCGTCCATCGCCACCACGACGTCGATGCCGTCGTTCGCATACGGCGCCGCCAGTTCGTCCACGGCGCGGCGAAAGGCACCGGCATCGGCGAACAGGGTGGTGACATCGCGAAACTGGACGCCCGGCACCGGAAAGTCCGGGATCGTGCGAATGTAGTCGGTCAGCGGTCTCTTGGTCATTCGGGGAACTCGCGGCGGCTTCGCGCAAAGGTGGCTCTGGGCCGATCTTAACCTGCACGCACCCAAACACAATCGGTGTCAGGGCGCGCCGGCGCCCACCGGCCACAGCGCCGGCGGCAAGCTCCATCGTCCGGGAAAGGGTTCCGCCCGCAGCCGCTCGACCGCCGCCAGCGCCTGTGCCTCGCGCTGATCCCACGGGCCCGAAATTCGCTCGACCCGGGCGCCGGCCCGGTCCAGCACCTGCTCGCACAACGCCTGGAACCGTCGCCGCCCGCCGCCATCCTTGAAATAGCGGATCCCGTCCTGCACGAACGGCACGTCGGCGCCCGTCAGCAGATACAGGTCGGCCCTCGGCCGCGCTTCCAGTTCCGGCACCCACTCGCCCAGCAGCATCCGCGCCCAGACGGCGGTCAGCAACGGATCGGTATCCTCGACCAGCACCGGCCCGGCCCAGGGTGCGATGGCCGCACGATGCGCCTCGTGACGGCGGGCAAGTTCGATCAGCTCCGCCGCGGTCCACGGCCTGCCGCCGCGCACGGCTTCGTGGGCGCGTCCGTATTCCGGCACCACCGGGCCGCCGAGCCAGTCGGCCAGCTGCCCCGCAAGGCTGGACTTTCCGGTGCTCTCGGCCCCGAAGGTCACCACCCGCTTCTGGTACCAGGGCCGCACCTCGCCGGGGATGAAGGCCCACCTGCCTGCCGGATCGGCCCGCACGTCGCTGCCGGAAACCGGAAAGGCACGCCGCGAGGGGTCGACCGGCACAGGCTGCCCGCCCAATTCGGCGGCCAGCCGGGCGACGTAGAGGTCCGAGCCGAAGACCATGTCGACGGGTTCGGGGTGGATCTCGCGGATCGCCTCGCGCCAGATCGCCCAGAAATCCGGGTGCTCGGCCGGCTCCTGTGGGATGTCGCGATCGAAATGGATCACGCGGGCGCGGGGCACCAGGTCGCGGACCCAGGACGCCCGCAGAGTGCCCGGGATCGGCTCGCGGTCCTGGGTGCAGACCATGACGGTCAACTCGTCGACCAGGGCATCGGCCATCCGGCAGATCGACAGATGCCCGACATGGGGCGGCATGAACTTGCCCAGCAGAAACCCGCGCGTCGTCACCTCGCGCGCCTAGCCCAGCACGCGCCCGGCCACCGCATCCAGCTTGGCAACCAGGGTGGGATCGCGCTTCTCCGGCGCCGTCATGATGGCGAATTCCAGCGTCCGGTCGCAGCCTTGCGGGCATTCGCCCCGCCCGCCCGCGATGGCGGGGATCACATGCTCCAGCAGCGATCTGGCATGGGCGACATTGGCGTGCATGGTGGCCAGGATCGCGGTGATATCCACCTCGCCATGGTCCGGATGCCAGCTGTCGTAATCGGTAACCATGGCGATGGTCGTGTAGCAGATCTCGGCCTCGCGGGCCAATTTGGCCTCGGGCATGTTGGTCATGCCGATCACGTCCGCGCCCCAGTGCTCGCGGTACATCCGGCTCTCGGCCAGGGTCGAGAATTGCGGACCCTCCATGGTCAGGTAGGTTCCGCCCAGATGCGCCTTGACCCCGATCGCCGCCGCCGCATCGGCCAGCGCCTTGCGCAGCCTGCTGCAGGTGGGCTCCGCGACGCTGACATGGGCAACGCAGCCGGTGCCGAAGAACGACTTCTCGCGGCTCACCGTGCGGTCGATGAACTGGTCCACCAGCACGAAGTCGCCCGGCGCCATCTCCTCGCGGAACGACCCGCAGGCCGAGACGGACAGGATGTCGGTCACCCCCAGCCGCTTCATGGCGTCGATATTTGCGCGGTAGTTGATCGAGGTCGGGCTGTGAACATGCCCGCGCCCGTGCCGGGGCAAAAAGGCCAACTCGGTCGCGCCGACGCGGCCGGTCAGGATCTGGTCGGACGGCGC
>DATHZU010000425.1:0-12347 GCA_035458445.1 Thermohalobaculum sp.
GAGGGCGTGCGCGTGCCAGGTCGGCAGGTCGTCGATGATCCTGAACAGCCGGCATTCCAGAACCGCGGGGGCCTCGCCCACATGGGGCGCCGAGATGGCACGGCCCGGTGCCTTGGTCAGCCCGGCAAGTTCGAACTCGTCCACGTCCGCGTCGTAGGTGCCGGACGAGGCATTCATCGCATCCTTCATCGCCATGCCGACCAGGTTGCAGGCGAACTCGCCGGTGGCGCGGATATTGGCGACCGAGTCCTTCACCGCCTCGGGCCGGCTCTTGCGGCCGGTCTGCGCGAACATGACCATCGGCGGCGCGTCGCCGCATCCGTTGAAGAAGCTGTAGGGCGCCAGATTGGCGCGGCCCTCCCCGTCGACCGAGGATATCCAGCCGATGGGGCGCGGCGCCACGATGGCCTTGAACGGGTCGTGCGGCAGGCCATGGCCTTCGGCAGGGCGGTAGAACATGCGGGGGCTCCCTCTGGTCAGCGGCAATCGAGCGTGCTAACGCCGAGGCCCAGAGATAACGTCCTGACGCTCCGAAGCAACCTGCGAAACGCTGCCGCCGAGATGTTCCGCCTTCTCCCCGAAACGCCCGACGACAGCTACGAGGTCGAGATGCTGCTCGATCTCGCCTTCGCACCCGGGCGCACGGCGCTGAGCTCGTACCAGCTTCGTGACGGGGTGGCGCCCATCGCCGACCTGGCCACCATCGCGCGCGACGAATTCGGATCGGTCGCGGGCGCGATTCGCTACTGGCCGGTCCGCATCGGGGACGCCCAAACCCCCGCACTGCTCCTTGGCCCGATCGCCATTCACCCGACCCGGCAGGGCGAGGGATTGGGGGCGCTGTTGATGATGCACACGCTCGACCGGGCGCGCGAATTGGGCTGGCAGCGGGTCGTCCTGGTAGGGGACGAACCGTATTACCAACGCTTCGGATTCTCGCGTGAATTGGCGCGCAACCTGGATTTCCCCAAACCGGTCAACCCCAACCGACTGCTTGCAAAGGAACTTTTCGAAGGTTCAATGACAGATGTACATGGGCTGGTCCATCGCTGGACCCAGGAAGCCGAGTAGATACCCGAAGCCACAAGAACTGGGTCAATCTCGATTTGCTATTTTCCGCAAATTCTTCCGCAACTGCATAGTAATTGTTTGCATTGCCAATCAATCGAGGATAAAATAAGGCAAATCTGGTGCTACTGTGGCGTCAGCCGTCGGATCGCCGTGAGGTGGTTTTAAGGTGTGCGTATCTCCCTTGTGCCTGATTTGCGTAGATGAAAAATGGGGAACTAGAAGATGACAGAACCTTCCGTCGATCACAGTGAGCTTTTAGCGCTCACTTCCGACATCGTAGCCGCACATGTCTCGAACAACTCGGTTTCAAGCGACGATCTTCCCGGTCTGATCGGATCTGTATTCAGCACCTTGTCGTCTCTCGGTGCTGAAGCGGCCGAGCCCGAGGTCGAATTGAAGCCGGCGGTGTCGATCAAGAAGTCGATCTCCGACGACCACATCATCTGCCTGGAAGACGGGAAGAAGATGAAGATGCTCAAGCGGCATCTGAAGACCGATCACGACCTGACACCGGACGAGTACCGTGCGAAGTGGGGGCTCTCGCATGATTATCCGATGGTCGCGCCGAACTACGCGCTGAAGCGTCAGGAGCTCGCCAAGAAGATCGGACTCGGCCGCAAGCCCAAGAGCAAGGGCAAGTAGACGCCGGCTCCGACGGCCGGCATTGCAGGCAGACAGCGTCCGCGCTAGACAGACGGCGCGCCGGAGACGGCGCGCCGTTTGCCGTCAGGAGCCGCCAGCGCCATGACCTCGCCGAAGAAAATGTTCATCAAGACCTATGGCTGTCAGATGAACGTCTATGACAGCGAGCGCATGGGATCGGCGTTGGCCGCCGGCGGTTATGTCGAGGCTGACACGCCCGAGGGCGCCGACCTGGTGATCCTGAATACCTGCCACATCCGCGAGAAGGCTGCGGAGAAGGTCTATTCCGAGCTTGGCCGCCTGCGGCCGCTCAGCGAGGCCAAGGCGGCGGCAGGCGGCAAGATGACCATCGCGGTGGCCGGTTGTGTCGCCCAGGCGGAGGGGGCCGAGATCGTGCGGCGCCAGCCGCTGGTCGATCTGGTGGTTGGCCCGCAGGCCTATCACCGCCTGCCCGCGATGCTGGCCGGCGGAGCCCGGATCGACACCGAGTTCCCGGCCGAGGACAAGTTCGACCACCTGCCGCAGGAGCGCAGGGCGCGGCGCGCCCCGGCCGCCTTCCTGACCGTGCAGGAGGGCTGCGACAAGTTCTGCGCCTTTTGCGTGGTGCCCTATACCCGTGGCGCGGAAGTCTCGCGCCCGGCCGCGAAACTGATGGCCGAGGCGCGCGAACTGGTGGAACGCGGCGTGGTCGAGATCACGCTGCTGGGCCAGAACGTGAATGCCTATCACGGCGAGGGGCCGGACGGGGTCTGGAGCCTTGCCAGGCTGGCCCGCGAACTTGCGCGCATCGAGGGGCTGGAGCGGATCCGTTACACCACCTCGCATCCGAACGACATGGGCGAAGACCTGATCGCCGCCCATGGCGAGGAGCCGAAGTTGATGCCCTATCTGCACTTGCCGGTGCAGTCGGGCTCGGACCGGGTGCTGAAGGCCATGAACCGCCGCCACACCGCCGAGAGCTACATCCGGCTGATCGGGCGCATCCGCGCGGCCCGGCCCGACATCGCGATCTCGGGCGACTTCATCACCGGCTTCCCAGGCGAGACCGAGGACGACTTCGAGGCCACTCTGAAAGTGGTCCGCGAGGTGCGCTATGCGGCGGCCTATTCCTTCAAGTACTCGCCGCGCCCGGGCACTCCGGCGGCTGAGGCCGCGCAGGTTCCCGAGGCCACGAAGGCCGATCGCCTGGCCCGGCTGCAGGCGCTGCTGACCGATCAGCAGACCGCATTCCAGGCCGCCTGCGTGGGACGCACCTTGCCGGTTCTGATCGAGAAGCCAGGCCGCCATCCGGGGCAAATGGTGGGGCGCTCGCCCTACCTTCAGGCGGTGCACCTGGACTGCGACGATGGGCTGGCTGGCCGGATTGTCGATGTGGCGATCACTGGGGCGAGCCCGAACAGCCTTTCGGGCGCGCTGGCGGCCGGGTGACCTGTGCACAGTGCACAGTTTCGCAGGCGCATGAAATCACTCGATAAAAGCGTTAACGAACAAATCTGCAGTGCCCGTGCACACATGCTCTGGTGGGCCGACGGTTGCCTGGCCCCTGCAGGAAAACCGACGTCTCGCAACTTCGAAACGCCCGGAAAGGAAAGCCCCCGATGCTGATCCGCGCCAAAGATTCGTGCCTGATCGTGATCGACATGCAGGAGCGGCTGGTCCCCGCCATGCAGGCCCCGGCCCGCACCATCCGCAATGCGCGGGTACTGATCGCCGCGGCGGACGAGCTGGACGTGCCCGTGCTGCTGACCGAGCAGTACCCCAAGGGCCTCGGCCACACGGTGCCGGAGCTGGCCAAGGCCGCCGCCAGCGCGAAGGCCGCAATCCTGCCGAAGATGCATTTCTCCTGCATGGAGGACAGGGACTTCGCCGCCGCCTTCAAGGCCACCGGGCGCAGACAGGCGGTGATCGCCGGTATGGAGGCGCATATCTGCGTGATGCAGACGGCGGTCAGCCTGATGGAGCAGGATTACGAGGTCTTCGTGGTGACCGACGCCACTTCGTCGCGGACGCTGGAGAGCGAGAAGGCCTGCCTCGACCGGCTGCAGGCGTCGGGCGCCGGGATCGTCACCACCGAGATGGTGGTTTTCGAATGGCTGGGCCGCGCGGGGACGCCCGCCTTCAAGGCGTTGCTGCCGCTGATCAAGTAGCCACCGTGGCCGCTTGCCCGCCAGGCCGGTTCCGCCGATCCGGAAGGCAGCGCGCTTGGCAGGAAGATAAAACCGATAGGCCGCCGTCCGGTCTTGCTTTAAAAGCACTCGAATCTGTGATGTGTCGGTATCGCAGATGGAGGTTTCGGTGTTCGGTCAGGCCCGCGCAGAGCCTTCGGAACGGCCCCGGTGCGTAGCGGGCAGGGTACGGTATGTATACATTTTCGATTGGCCGTGGCGACGACTGCGATGTGATCATCGACGCCCCGAGCGTATCGCGGCTGCATGCTCGCGTGACGCTGACCCGCGACGGGAGCATCAGTTTCCAGGATGCCGGCAGCACGAACGGCTCGTTCCTTGTCAGAGCCGATGGCCTCGTCCGCATCGACGCAAAGATTCTCGACCCAAAGGAACACCTGCAGCTTGGCAAGGCGAGAGTCTCGGTAGCGGAGATCCTGCAGAGGATTCGCACCAAGATTCGGCGTAACCGTGCGATGGGCAGCTAAGCGGCTGAA
This sequence comes from Thermohalobaculum sp., assembly GCA_035458445.1. GTDB lineage: Bacteria > Pseudomonadota > Alphaproteobacteria > Rhodobacterales > Rhodobacteraceae > Thermohalobaculum. The sequence goes on from DATHZU010000425.1 coordinate 4,376, forward strand.
TTGACGGCTTCGTCACCCCCCTTTCCACTTGCGAAAACCCCCAGCCTGCGTCAACATGTTGTTGTGTGGATGACAAGGGACACGAGAGCTACGTGGCAAATTCCGCCCTCAGGGACATGAACATGGCCGAGGCGCTGGACGAGACCCTTGTCGAATTTCCCGATAATCGCCTCCTGATCGAGCTCTGCGGACAGTTCGACCGCAATCTCGCGGCGCTGGAACAGGGCTTCGGCGTCGTGATCATGCGGCGCGGGAACCGGCTGGCGCTGCACGGGCCGGGCGAGAGCCGCAACCAGGCCATGGCGGCGCTCGACGCGCTCTACAACCGGCTCGAACAGGGCCGCAATCTGGAGCCGGGCGACGTCGAGGCGGTGATCCGGATGGGCGCGCTGCCCGAGGACGAGGCCGAGCCTGCCGCGGTGCAGCAGCTCGACATGTTCCCGGGTGGGCGGATGGAGATCCGGACAAAAAAGCGGATCATCGAGCCGCGCTCGAAGACCCAGCGCGCCTATGTGGCCGACCTGTTCAACCGCGAGATGGTCTTCGGCATCGGCCCGGCGGGCACCGGCAAGACCTATCTGGCGGTCGCCGCCGCGGTGTCGATGTTCCTGGAAGAGAAGGTCGACCGGATCATTCTCAGCCGCCCGGCGGTCGAGGCGGGCGAGCGGCTGGGCTTTCTGCCCGGCGACCTGAAGGAGAAGATCGACCCCTATCTGCGCCCGCTCTACGACGCGCTGGGCGACATGATCCCGGCACGCCAGCTGACCAAGCTGATGGAAGAGGGCAAGATCGAGGTGGCGCCTCTGGCGTTCATGCGCGGGCGGACGCTGGCGAACTCCTTCGTGGTTCTGGACGAGGCGCAGAACTGCACCGAGATGCAGATGAAGATGTTCCTCACCCGCATGGGCGAGGGCAGCCGCATGGCGGTTACCGGCGATCCCAGCCAGGTCGACCTGCCGCGCGGCGTCGGCTCCGGCCTGGCGGAGGCGCTGCGGGTGCTGGGGCAAGTGGAGGAGATCGGCTTCGTCCACTTCACTTCGGCGGATGTCGTGCGCCATCCCCTGGTCGCCCGCATCGTCGAGGCCTATGACGCCGGGGCCAAGGCGAGCCGGTGAGCGAACCCCTGATCGACCTGGCTGTCGAGGAGGAGGGCTGGCTCGATGACCTCCCCGATCTGGAGGCACATGCCGAGGCCGCGGCGCGGCTGGCGCTGGAAGCCGCCGGGCTAGACTCCAAGGGCTGGGAGATCAGCCTGCTGGCCTGCAGCGACAGCCGGATTGCCGAGTTGAACCGCGCGTTTCGCGGCAAGCCGGCCCCGACCAACGTGCTGTCCTGGCCAGCCTTCGACCTGGCGCCGGACCGCCCGGGCGCCCCTCCGCCACCGCCCCGCAGATCGCCGGATATCCCCAGCCAGAGCCTGGGAGATGTTGCCATTGCGCTGCAGACAACACGGGCCGAGGCACGGGAACGCGCAATCCCCTTGAAAGATCATGCCATTCATCTGATCTTACATGGGTGTCTGCATCTTTTGGGTTTCGACCACGAGACCGAAGCGGATGCGGAACTGATGGAGGGGATCGAGACGCGCGCGCTGGCGCGCATTGGCGTCGCCGATCCCTATTTGCGAAGCGATGCGGGCCAGCCGCGTCCAGACTGATAGAGTGATGGAAGAAGGACCAAGTCCGGCGCCCGGAAGCGAGGGCGCGTCAGATGTGAAGGACGATGCCGACGGCGGCGATAGTCAGCCCAGCCGATCTTTCCTGACAAGATTGCTTCAACGCGCCTCCGGGTCGCCAGCCTCCGGCAGCGAAACGGATGCCGAGTTGCGCGCGCAGCTGGGACCCGCCTTCCGCGATTCCACCGCGGCCGAACGGACGATGGTGATGAACATCCTGCGCCTGCGCGAGCAGCGGGTCATCGACGTGATGACGCCGCGCGCCGATGTGGTGGCGGTGCCCAACGACGCCTCGTTGGAAAACGTGATCGCGGCCTTCGAGCGCGGCTCGCTCAGCCGCCTGCCGGTCTACCGCGAGACGCTGGACGACCCGATCGGATTCGTCCATCTGAAGGACATCGCGCTCGCCTATGGCGTCGGCGCCGGCCGGTCGGCGAAGAAGTTCAGCCTGTCCGACCACATCCGCAAGGCGCTGTTCGTGCCGCCCTCGATGCGGATCGCGGCGCTTTTGCAGCGCATGCAGGCGGCGCGCATCCACATGGCGCTGGTGATCGACGAATTCGGCGGCGTCGACGGTCTGGTGACCATCGAGGATCTGGTCGAGCAGATCGTCGGCGATATCGAGGACGAGCATGATTCGGAGGAGCTGGACCAGTGGGCCGAGGAAGCGCCCGGCGTTTACAGCATCGACGCCCGCGCCGACATCCGCGAGTTCGAGGAGGCTACCCAGCTGGACCTGCTTCCCGAGGACTGGGAGGAGGACATCGACACCTTCGGCGGGCTGGTCTTCATGCTGACAGGCCGGGTGCCGGCGCGGGGCGAGGTGATCGCACACCCTGCCGGCCATGAATTCGAGATCGTCGACGCCGATCCGCGGCGCCTCAAGCGATTGCGGCTGACGCTGCGCAGCGCCAGCAACGGCGCCGGCTCTCGCGCCGCCGCCGAATAGCGGCCGGCGGCGATCATCCCCATGAAGCAGCCCGGCACGGTGCCACCGGCGATCGCAGTCTGGATCGCGGGGCGGGGCCGCTGGGTGCGCCTCGGCCTGGCCATCCTCGCCGGGGCGGCGATGACGCTGGGCCAGGCGCCGGTGGCGTTTCCCTGGGCGCTGTTCCTGGCACTGCCGGTCCTGGTGTGGCTGCTGGACGCCACCTGTCCGCGCGGCGCGATACTCACCGGCTGGGGCGCGGCGTTCGGCTATTTCGTGACCGGCCTGTTCTGGATCGGGCACGCCTTCCTGGTGGATGCGGAGCAGTTCGCCTGGATGATGCCCTTCGCGGTGACCCTGCTGCCCGCCTTTCTGGGGCTGTTCTGGGGTGCCGCCTTCGCGCTTGCACGGCGGATATGGCCGGCGGGGCGGATCTGGCGGGTGTCCGCCCTGGCCGCCTGCCTGACGCTGGCCGAATACGTCCGCACCCATGTGCTGACCGGGTTTCCCTGGGGGCTGCCCGGCTATGTCTGGGTTGAATCCCCGGTGATGCAGGCCGCCGCCTGGGCCGGGCCATTCGGCATGACCTTCCTGACCCTGGCGCTGGCGCCGCTGCCGCTGATGGCGCTGACCGAGAGGCGGTGGATTGCCGGGGCCCTGACGCTGGTGGCGTTCGCCGGGCTGTGGATCAATGGCGAGGCCCGGCTTTCGCTGCACGATCGAGGCGAGGGCGCCGGCGTGGTGCTGCGCCTGGTGCAGCCGAATGCTGCGCAGAAGCTGAAATGGAACAAAGAGGACGCGCCGCGTTTCTATGCCCGGCTGCTGGAGGAAACCGCCGCACCCGCGGACCCGGCGCTCGGGCCCCCGGCGGCGGTGATCTGGCCCGAGACGGCGGTAGCCTTCCTGCCCTACTACAAGCCCGAGCGCCGGGCCGAGATCGCCGCCGCCGCCAATGGCGCGACAGTGCTGCTGGGGGCGCTGCATGCCCGCCTCTGGGACGGCGAGGAGCAATGGTTCAACGCGCTGTTGCCGATCCTGCCGGATGCAAGCATGGGGCCCCGCTACGACAAGCACCACCTCGTTCCCTTCGGCGAGTACCTGCCATATCCCTCGGTTCTGGGGCCGCTGGGGTTTCGCCACCTGGTCCGCCAGGGCGGCTTCACAGCCGGCGAGGGGCCGCGGGTGATCGAGCTTCCGGGCCTGCCGTCGTTCTCGGCCCTGATCTGCTACGAGATCATCTTTCCGCAACGGGTGGTGCCGCCCGGCCAACGGCCCGGCTGGATCCTGCAGGTCACCAACGATGCCTGGTTCGGCTCGGTCGGCGGGCCGCAGCAGCACCTGGCGCAGGCGCGTATCCGCGCCATCGAGCAGGGGTTGCCTGTGGTGCGCGCGGCCAATACCGGCATCTCGGCGGTGATCGATCCGTTTGGACGGGTGATCGCGTCGATGCCCCTCGACACCCACGGACATATCGACGCGCGGCTGCCCGCGCCACTGGCGCCGACGCTCTATGCGCGCCACGGCGACCTGCCCGCCATGGCGCTGGTTCTGCTCGCCTTCTTCCTTTGCTCGCGGCATGCGGCGCGGCAACGCATGGCGTGACCTGCGGACGTGCCTATGCGGTTGACCGGCACCGGTCCGCCATGCAAAAGGAGGCCCGATTGCGCGCCCTTGCGGGGCGCTTCCGAAGCCTGCTCCAGGGAGGCGCCAGCACATGGCCCGCCAGAATTATCTCTTCACCTCCGAGTCGGTCTCCGAAGGCCATCCCGACAAGGTTTGCGACCAGATATCCGACACCATCGTCGACCTGATCATCAGCCGCCAGGCCGAGGCCCGCGTCGCGGTCGAGACCGCCGCCACCACCAACCGGGTGGTGCTGATGGGCGAGATCAACCTGCATGGTGCCGAAGCCCCCTCGGTCGACGAGATTCGCGCCGCCGCCCGCGCCACGATCAAGGACATCGGCTACGAGCAGGACGGCTTCCACCACGAGAAGGCCGAGATCGACTGTTACATCCACCAACAGTCGTCCGACATCGCCCAGGGCGTCGATGCCGCCGCGAACAAGGACGAGGGTGCCGGCGATCAGGGAATCATGTTCGGCTATGCCTGTACCGAGACCCCGGAGCTGATGCCCGCGCCGATCCAGTATTCGCACCGGATTCTGGAACTGCTGGCCGCCGCGCGCCATTCGGGCGAGGCGCCGCTTCTGGGCCCCGACTCGAAGAGCCAGGTCACCGTCGAGTACCGCGACGGCAAGCCGGTGCGCGCGCATACGATCGTGGTATCGACCCAGCACACCGACCCCGGGATGGAATCCGCCGACGTGCGCCAGGTGATCGAGCCTTACGTCCTGAAGGCGATGCCCCAGGGTTTCGTCGATGCCAATACCATCTGGCACGTCAACCCGACGGGCCGCTTCGTCATCGGCGGCCCGGACGGCGACGCCGGGCTTACGGGGCGCAAGATCATCGTCGACACCTATGGCGGCGCCGCACCCCATGGCGGCGGCGCCTTCTCGGGCAAGGACCCCACCAAGGTCGACCGCTCGGCGGCCTATGCGGCACGCCATGTGGCGAAGAACGTCGTCGCCGCAGGGCTGGCGGACCGCTGCTGCCTGCAGCTCGCCTATGCCATCGGCGTGGCCGAGCCGCTGTCGATCTACATCGATACCTATGGCACAGGCCAGGTCCCGGACGAGCAGATCGAGAAGGCAATTCGCGGGACCGTCAGCCTGACGCCGCGCGGCATCCGCACCCGGCTGGGGCTGAACCGGGCGATCTACCGCCGCACCGCCGCCTACGGCCATTTCGGCCGCACCCCGGATGCGGAGGGCGGCTTCTCGTGGGAGCGGCTGGACCTCGTGGACGCGCTGAAAGACGCGGTCTGAGGCCGCCTGCCCGCGATGAACCCACCCGAAAGGGACGACAAGGCGCCGTGGCGGAACTTCTATGGCCGCCGCCATGGCAAGACCCTGCGAAAGGGTCAGAAGGAGCTTCTCGACACGCGCCTGGCCGAGCTGGCGCCGGAGGGCGTCGGCTGGGACGAGAACCCGGAGCGCCGCCCCATCGACCCGAGGGCGCTGTTTCCGGACGCGCGGGAAGTCTGGCTCGAGATCGGCTTCGGCGGCGGCGAGCACATGATCGCGATGGCCGGGGCGCATCCCGATGTCGGCATCATCGGCTGCGAGGCCTATATCAATGGCGTTGCCATGCTGCTGAGCGGCATCGAGCGCGCCGGGGCCGGGAATCTCGCGATCCACGCCGGCGACGCCCGCGACCTGATGGACGTCCTGCCGGACGAATCCGTGGCGCAGGTCTTCCTGCTCTATCCCGACCCCTGGCCGAAGCGGCGCCACCACAAGCGACGCTTCGTGAACCCCGAAAATCTGGAGCCGCTGGCACGAATCATGTCGCCGGGCGGAATGCTGCGGGTAGCCACCGATATCGGCGACTACGTGCGGCAAACGCTCGAGGTGTTGAGCCGTCACCCCGGATTCGAATGGCTTGCCGAGGGCCCCGCCGACTGGCGCGAGCCCTGGCAGGGCTGGCCCGGCACCCGATACGAGGCCAAGGCTGTCCGCGAAGGGCGGCCCCGTCATTACCTGAGCTTTCGGCGAATCTGAGTCGCGAAGACGTGCAACACCCTACCGGCAAGCCCGTTCTGGCCCTCGCTGCGAGCGGTTTTTGCGGAAGACCCGGACGATGGAGCTGGGGCATCCCGTCACATTCGCTGGGCACTGAGCCCTGCGACCAGCGGCGGCGGCATCGATTCGCGTTAAGGTTGATCAGATGTGGATAATTTTTTGATTAAATTTCAAATACTTGCTTAGATTTAGCAATAATTGTGGCAAAAATGTGCGAAATCTGGCTCTCCCAAAACGTGGTGAAATTAGGGCAAAAGACGCCTAACACTCGCCGCTTTCAGGAGCGAATATCTTGTCATGCGGGTCGGTGACCTTAACGGTTCTGTATGTTGATTTCCTAAGGGAACAACCCGTCATCCCAGTGCTGTGTGCGTAGCGTTTCAGGCGCCGATCCCTAGCGGGGTCGGCGCCTTTGCTTTTCCTGGGCCAATTGGTTTGCATCGGGGTTTGCTCCGCGGTTTGCTCCGGGGGTTGCCCGCGGCAGGCCTTTCAGGCGGGTGGACGGAGCGCTTGCGAAGACGCTATATGCGGCGTCGATCTTGCGTGGAGCCTCGCCGAATGCCGCACCATCCGACCCCAGACCCCGCCACGGCGCGGCGATCCAGCGGCCTGTCCGGCACCGTCGTGATTCCCGGCGACAAGTCGGTTTCGCACCGGGCGCTGATTTTCGGCACGCTCGCCGTGGGCGAGACCCGGATCACCGGACTGCTAGAAGGCGAGGATGTGCTGGGAACAGCGCGGGCCATGCGCGCCTTCGGTGCCGAAGTCACCCGCGCAGCGCCGGGCGAATGGACCGTGCACGGGGTCGGCGTGGGCGGGCTGGCCGAGCCCGAGGACGTGGTCGACTGCGGCAATGCCGGCACGGGCGTCCGGCTGATCATGGGCATGATGGCGACAACCCCGATCAGCGCCACCTTTACCGGCGACGCCTCGCTGCGCCGCCGCCCGATGGGCCGCATCCTGGACCCACTGGCGCTGTTCGGCGCCCGCTCGGCCGGGCGTGCGGGCGGGCTGCTGCCGCTGACCCTGACCGGCGCGGCCAACCCGGTGCCCGTTGAATACGCCCTGCCGGTGCCCTCGGCGCAGGTGAAGTCGGCGGTGCTGCTGGCGGGGCTCAATGCGCCAGGCCAGACCATGGTGATCGAGCGCGAGGCGACCCGCGACCACACCGAACGGATGCTGCGCGGCTTCGGCGCCGAGGTGGCGGTCGAGGACATCCCCGGCGGCCGCGCCATTCGCCTGACCGGCCAGCCGGAGCTAAAGCCCCTGACCATCGCGGTGCCGCGCGACCCCTCCTCGGCCGCCTTTCCGGTTGCAGCGGCGCTGATCGTGGACGGCTCGGACGTGCTGGTCCCGAACATCTGCCTGAACCCGACGCGGGCCGGGTTCTACGAAACCCTGGCCGAGATGGGCGCGAATCTCGCCCGCGAGAACCCGCGCGAGGAGGGGGGCGAGCCGGTGGCCGACCTGCGCGCCCGGTTCTCGGCGCTCACCGGGGTCGAGGTGCCGCCCGGACGCGCCGCCAGCATGATCGACGAATACCCCATCCTGGCTGCCATCGCCGCCTTCGCCGAGGGCGACACGGTGATGCGCGGGATCGGCGAGCTGCGGGTCAAGGAATCCGACCGGATCGCCGCCATGGTTGCCGGGCTCCGCGCAAACGGCGTCGATGTCACCGAGACCGAGGACGGCATGATCGTCCATGGCCGCGGCGCCGATGGTG
>DATHZU010000426.1:0-11284 GCA_035458445.1 Thermohalobaculum sp.
CAGCTTGCCGGGCAGCGGGCGCTGGCGGCGGGGCAGACCGTCGGCAAGACCCTCGACATCGTGCGCGCCTTCCGTGCCGGCGACGCCGAGACCCCCATCGTGCTGATGGGCTACTACAACCCGATCTATTCCATGGGCGTGGACAGGTTTCTATCGGCCGCCAAGGAGGCGGGCGTCGACGGGCTGATCGTCGTCGACCTGCCGCCCGAGGAGGATGACGAGCTGTGCATCCCGGCGAACGCGGCGGGGCTCCACTTCATCCGGCTGGCGACGCCCACGACCGACGCGCAGCGCCTGCCGAAGGTGCTGCAGAACACATCCGGCTTCGTCTATTACGTCTCGATCACCGGCATCACCGGCGCCGCCGCAGCGCAGGCCACCGATGTCGGCCCCGAGGTCGCCCGCATCAAGGCGGAAACCGACCTGCCGGTCTGCGTCGGCTTCGGCGTGAAGACCCCCGAGAACGCCGCCGCCATCGCCCGGGTGGCCGACGGCGTGGTCGTCGGCTCGGCCATCGTCGACCGCATCGCCAAGGGCGCCAGCGCGGCGGAGGTGCTGGGCTTCGTCAAGTCGCTGGCTGACGGGGCGCACCGGGCGTAGGTGCCGGCGCATGCGCTACAGATCACGCGGCCATTCACGGGCATGGTGCAGGACCGCGAGAATCTCGATTTGGCCAGCCTTCTCCCTGTAGACGGCGATGTATGGCGTTTGGCTTTCCACCAATTCGCGCGTCCCAACGATCCGCCCCGGACGGCCCATCCTGGAGTGTTCTCCAAGGATACGGGTCGCCGCCCATAGCCTGTCAATAACCTCGGCAGCGGCCCTCGGGTTCTCGGCGACGATCCATTCGAACGCGGCATCCACCTCGCGCAGGGCGCGGCGGGTCCACATTACCCGCATGCACGGCGCCACTTGGCGAAGACGGCCTCGACCTCGTCATCCGAGGCGAACTCGCCACGGTCGGCTTCGGAAATCCCTTCGCGTATTCGCGCTTCTTGCCAGTCCTCGATCTCGAAATAGCGTTCGATCGCCTCGTTGATCAGGAAGCTGCGGTCACGCCGACGACTCTCGGCCAACCGGTCGAGACGATCGCGCACGGTTTCGTCGGTGCGGAAGGAAAGCGTCGCCTTTGCCATTGTAATGCTCCGTATTTCGGTGCAATGCAGTGTAATATGGGGTCATGCGATAGGCAAACTCCATCAGGCGCCATGCGCGAAATCCCAGTACAGCTCCCTCGCGCGCCTTGCCATCGGGCCGAACTGCAGATGCCGGTCCTCGAATTGCAGCACCGGCTGCACCTTGATGGCGTTGCCGGTGGCGAAAATCTCGTCGGCGTCCTCGAAATCCTGCAGCGTCAGCGTGGTCTCATGCACCTTCACCCCGTCCGCCTTCAGCAGCTTGATCACCCGCTGCCGGGTGATCCCGTTCAGGAAGCAGCCCGTCGGCACCGGCGTCAGCACCTCGCCGTCGCGCGCCATGAAGATGTTCGAGGTCGCGGTCTCGGCCACGTTGCCGATGGCGTCGAGCACGATGGCGTTGTCGAAACCCTTGGAGCGCGCCTCGCGCAGCATCCGGGCGTTGTTGGGGTACAGGCACCCCGCCTTCACATCCACCGGCGCGCAATCCATCGTCGGCCGGCGGAACCGGGTGCGGGTGATGGTGAAGCCGTTCGCCGGCGGCATCGGCTTTTCCTCCAGGCAGAGCGCGAAGGCGGCCGAGTCCGGGTCCGGCGGGATCATGTAGTCGAGCCCCGCCCGCGCCCAGATCATCGGGCGGATATAGATGCCAGTTCCGGGGGCGAATTTCTTCACCCCTTCCAGCGCCAGCGCCGTGACCTCGTCATCGCCCATCGGCGGGGTCAGACCCATCCTGCGCGCCGACTCGTTCGCCCGCGCGCAATGCAGGTCCAGGTCCGGTGTGACGTCCTCGAAGGCCCGCGCCCCGTCGAACACCAGCGAGCCGAGCCAGGTTCCATGGTCGGCAGCGCCCAGGATCGGGGTGTTGCCCTGGTGCCAGCTACCCTCGAACCAGGTCCAGATCTGCCTGCCTGCCATGTCGACCTCCTGCCGAAGCTTCAGGGCGCCACACTGCGCCAACCGGCATGTGCGTTGCAAGCCTTGCCCGGCAGGGTTATGTAGCGAAAAGTCCAAGGACAGCGGAGCCCACATGAACTGGATCAGCGATTACGTCCCGCCGAAGATCAAGTCGTTCTTCCAGCGGCGCGACATGCCCGAGAACCTTTGGACCAAGTGCGAAAGCTGCGGGCAGATGATCTTTCACCGCGAGCTCAAGGAGAACCTGAACGTCTGCCCGGGCTGCGATTTCCACATGGCGATCACGCCGCGCGACCGGTTCAAGGCGCTGTTCGACACTGGTGCCTTCGAGGAGGTCAAGGTCCCCGAGGCGTTGGCCGACCCGCTGCATTTCCGCGACGAGAAGCGCTACACCGACCGCATGAAGGACGCCCGCAAGAAGACCTCCGAGCACGAGGCGATGCTGGTCGCCGTCGGCGAGATTCACGGATTGCGCACGGTCTGCGCCGGGCAGGACTTCAGCTTCATGGGCGGCTCGATGGGCATGGCGGTGGGCAACGCGCTGCTGGCCGCCGCCGAGGAGGCGGTGAAGCGCAAGGCACCCATGGTGGTCTTCACCGCCGCCGGGGGCGCCCGCATGCAGGAGGGCATCCTCAGCCTGATGCAGATGCCGCGCACCACCATCGCCGTCGAGATGGTGCGCGAGGCGCGGCTGCCCTTCGTGGTGGTGCTGACCCACCCCACCACCGGCGGCGTCACGGCCTCCTACGCCATGCTGGGCGACGTGCATCTGGCGGAACCGGATGCGCTGATCTGCTTCGCCGGGCCGCGCGTCATCGAGCAGACCATCCGCGAAACCCTGCCCGAGGGCTTCCAGCGCTCGGAATACTTGCTGGACCACGGCATGATCGACCGCGTGGTGTCGCGCGGCGCCATCAGGAAGGAGCTGGGAGCCCTGCTGCGGATGCTGACCAAGCAGCCGCCGATGGTGCTCGGCGACCTGCCCGCCCCAACCGACGCCGAAAAGGCACCCAAGGCCCCCCTGGCGGACGCCGGAGACGCCGCGACGTGAGCACGGCTGCCGTCTCGCCGAACCCTGCTCCGGCGCCCAGCGACGCGATCCTCGACCGGCTGCTGACGCTGCATCCGAAGATCATCGACCTGACGCTGGACCGGGTCTGGCGCCTGCTCGGCGTTATGGGCGATCCGCAGCGGCGCCTGCCCCCGGTTGTCCATATCGCCGGCACCAACGGCAAGGGCTCGACGCTGGCGATGATCCGCGCCGGGCTGGAAGGCGCGGGCAAGGTCACCCATGCCTATACCTCTCCGCATCTGGCGCGCTTTCACGAGCGGGTGCGGGTCGCCGGCACGCTGATCTCCGAGCCTGACCTCGCCGCGGTTCTGGAGGAATGCGAGGCGGCCAACGGCGGCCGGCCGATCACCTTTTTCGAGATCACCACGGTGGCCGCCTATCTGGCGTTCTCGCGGGTTCCGGCCGACTATACCCTGCTGGAGGTGGGCCTCGGCGGGCGGCTGGATGCCACCAATGTCATCGACCATCCCGCACTGACGGTGATCACCCCGGTCTCGATCGACCACCAGCAATATCTGGGCGAGACCCTGGCCGAGATTGCCTTCGAGAAGGCCGGGATCCTGAAGCCCGGCGTGACCTGCATCGTGGGCCCGCAGCCGGATGAAGCCCTCGCAGTGATCGAGGCCCAGGCCGCGAAGCTGGGGGCGCCCCTGCGGATCCACGGCCGGGACTGGATGGTCCGGGCAGAACACGGGCGGCTGGTCTACGAAGACGCGGACGGCCTGTTGGACCTCGACCCCCCGGCTTTGCTGGGGGTGCACCAGTTCGAGAATGCCGGGATGGCGGTTGCCGCGCTTCGGACCCTGGGCTTCGGCGAGGATGCCTGCCGCGCGGCGCTGGCCGACGCGGTCTGGCCCGCCCGGATGCAGCGGCTGACGCAGGGCCCGCTGGCGACGCGAATGCCGATGGGCGCCAGTCTGTGGCTGGATGGCGGCCACAACGCCTCGGCCGGCGAGGCGCTGGGGACGGTGCTGGCCGAGCTTGGCGCACGCGATCCCGCGCCGCTGTGGCTGATTTGCGGGATGCTCGATACCAAGGCGGCCGAGGACTACCTGCGCCCGATGGCACCCCATGCCGCCGGGGTTGTCACGGTCACGATCCCCGACACCGCCGCCGCGATCCCGGCCCGCGAACTCGCGGCGCGCGCACGAAATGCCGGTCTGGCGGCGAAGCCCGCCGGGGACGTGGCAGCGGCGCTGGAGCTTATCCTCGCTCGCGTTCCCGCGGCGCCCCTTCGCGTGGTCATTTGCGGCTCGCTGTACCTTGCGGGCGCGGTTCTGCGGGAAAACGGATAGGTCGCGGGGCGGGCCGAGACGAGGAGCCGAATCAAAAGAGCGGCCCGGTGGGCCGCTCCCGCATCGCAGACCGCCGGACGACACGCCGGCAGACACCGATCAGATCGCTCCGGCGATCCAGCTTTCGATGCCGCGCTTCGAATCGGCGCCGACCTTGCGGTCGACCAGCTCGCCGTCCTTGAAGATCAGCAGCGTCGGAATGCCCCGCACGCCATAGCGCGAGGGCGCGTTGGGATTGTCGTCGATATTCACCTTGGCGACGCGGATCTTGGCCCCCATCTCGCTGGCGATTTCCTCCAGCGCCGGGCCGATCTGCTTGCAGGGGCCGCACCACTCGGCCCAGAAATCGACCACGACAGGGACGTCCGCTCCCAGAACATCGGTTTCGAAACTGCTGTCTGTAACGGCCATTGTAGCCATCGGTATTCCCCTTGTCTGAGAGCCCCGCAATCCGGAGCGGTGGGCGCAGGTGCACAAACTAGGGTCGGCCCCTGCCGGAATCAAGCGCGGCGCTCGGTCGCCTCGGCGAGAGTCCGGACCAGAACCCTTGCATCCAGCCGCATCAGCCGTGGCACCTTGGTCCAAAGAAACGCGGCCTCGACCGGCCGGTCGGGCCACACCGCGGCGAGCGCCGCCCGGTAGGCGCCGAGCTGCGCCAGATAGGCCATCGGGACCCGATCCTCACTCTCCGGAGCCCGTGCATCTGTCTTGAAGTCGACCGCCAGCACCCGGTCGGGCCCGATCACCAGCCGGTCGATTCGGCCCAGCAACCGCTCGGGTGCAACCTGGGGAAGGTCCAGCGCGATCGCGGCCTCGGCCAGCGACCCGGGCCCAAAGATCTCGGCCGCGAATGGCGCCGCCATCACCGCCAGCGCCTCGGACACCGCCGCCTCCGCGACACCTGCTGGCAGGTCCGGGAATTCCAGCGCCAGCAGCCGCTCGGCTAGGCCCTCCTCGCCGCGACCGGGCAGAACCTCGAGCAGCCGGTGAACGGCCGCACCGCGCAGCAACGCCAGATCGCGCCCCGCTCCGGCACCGCCCGCCTCGTCATGCGGCCACAGCGTCGAGGGGCTAGGCCGCCGCGCCCGCTCCTCGCGCGGAGCTGGCGCCAGCCACGCCGGGGGCAGAGAGGGCACGGCCCTGGCCGCCTCCTGCTCCACCTCTGGCGAGGCGCTGACCGGCACCGGATCATGCTCGCGGCGCAGCATGGGCGCGCCCAGCCCTTCAGGACCCAGCACTGATACGCCGCCCAACGCCCCCATCCCGCGTTCCAGAGCCTCGTACCAGGTTTCCGACTTTTGATTCGCCCGACCGGCGCCGCACAGGATCAGCCAGTCCTCGGCCCGGGTCAGCGCCACATACAGCAGCCGCCTGCGCTCGGCCGCCTCGCGGGCCTCGGCCACAGCGCGGGCGGCGCGGGTGACCTGATCGTCCACGGTCTTTGCCGCCGCCCACAGCATCAATGGCAACGCGTTCGGGGCCGGTGCGGTGGGAAACAGTACCGGCCGCCCGCCGCCTCCACGCTTTGCCATGGTGTCGGGCAGGATCACCACCGGCGCCTCCAGTCCCTTCGCGCCGTGCACCGTCATCACCCGGATCTCGCCCGCGCCGCGCTCCATCTCGCGCTTGACCTTGATATCGCCCGCCTCGATCCAGGCGACAAACCCGGCCAGCGACGGCGCCTCGCGCGCCTCGTAGGCCAGCGCCTGGGCCAGCAATTCGTCGATCGGGTCCTCGGCCTCGCGGCCCAGCCGCGCCAGCAGGCGGCGGCGGCCGTCATGGCGGATCAGCACCCGCTCGAGAAATTCGAACGGGCGCAGGAAGTCTGCCCGCCCGGCCATATCGCGCAGCATCTCCACGGTCTCGGGATGCCGGTCCTCCGCCGCCATAACCGCATGCCACAGCGTCCCCGGGCGCCCATGGGCCAGCGCGAACAGTGCCTCCTCCGAGAGATCGCAGAGCGGCGAGCGCAGCAGTGCCGCCAAGCTGAGGTCGTCGCCGGGGGTGACCGCCACCTTCACCAGGGCCATCAGGTCCTTGACCGCCAGTTCCTGCGCCAGGCTCAGCCGGTCTGATCCGGCCACCGGCAAGCCCCGCGCCTTCAGCTCGCGGATAAGCCCCTGCGCCAGGGCATCCCGGCGGGTCACCAGCACCAGGATATCTCCCGCACGCACCCGCCGGCCCGGGCGGCCCGCGCGGGCGGGCAGCCGGTCCTCGGCGATCATCCGCGCGATCTCGGCCGCCAGGATCCGCGCCAGCCGCGCCTTGGGGCTGTCCGGTGGCGGGGTATCGACGGGTTCCCACCAGTCCTTCTCCTCGCCTCCAGGCTCGGGTTCGATCAGCGGCCAGAGGTCGATCCGGGCGGCGTCACGCTGCCGATGCGCTTCGTGCCTGACCGCGCTGTCGTCGACCGTCAGCCCCCTTGCCGCCTCGCGGTCGAAGACCGCGTCGACGAACTCCAGGATCCCCGGGGCCGAACGGAACGAGGTGATCAGGTCCGGCCGGGCCAGAACGGCTCCCATCCCCTCCAGCCAGTCGCTGAAATGCTGGCGGTTCTCGCCGAAGGCGGCCGGCTCGGCGCCCTGGAACGAGTAGATCGACTGCTTCTCGTCCCCGACCACGAACAGCGTTCTTGCGACGGCGCGGGCACCGGCGCCGGCATGAAACTCGTTGGCTATGGCCCGGATCACCTGCCATTGCCCGGGCGCCGTATCCTGCGCCTCGTCCACCAGGATGTGGTCGATCCCCTTGTCGAGCCGGAAGAGCGCCCAGGCCGCCATGTCGGAGCGGGTCAGGAGCCCTGCCGCCTTGCTCACCAGGTCGTCGAAATCCAACAGGCCGCGGGCTTCCTTCGCCTGCCGGTAGCGGGCCAGCATGCGGGCTGCGAAGGTTCCCAGGGCGTAGGCGCGCGCCGCGGCCTCGCGGGCGTTCAGGGTTTCGAGAAACTCGACCGCCCAGGCAATCATGGCGTCGGTTACGGGACCGGCCTCGGGCCAGGTCTCAAGCACCTTTCTGGTCGGGAAGACCTTTCGGCTGCGAGGTTCTCCCGCTTTGGTGGTGAAGGCCCTTACCAGTCTGGTAGCGACGGCGTCAGGATCGCTGTCGCGCAACGCCTTGGCTGCGGAGATCGCCTCCGCCGTGGCGAGGTCGTTGACGCCGCCCTCGGCCATCCGCGCGGCGTAGGGGCCGAGCGCCTCCCAGTCCAGCCGTGCCAGCGCCGCCGCCGCCAGCGCCTCGACGCTCTCGCGGGCCACTGTCCCGAAATGCGCGGCCAGCCGGTTTTCGATGCCGGCCCCGGGGAACTGGCTCCGCCCGGCCAGAATGGCGGCGATCAGGTCGTCGATGCCGCCCTCGTTCAGCTGCGCGACCACCCCGTCGAACCCTCTGTCAGTGCCAGACTCGGCATCGGCGGCCATGGCCGCGCGGATATCAGCGATCATCAGCGCGCTCTGTCGGTCGTCGAGCACCTCGAAGCGCGGCGAGACCCCGGCCTCGAGCGGAAACCGGCGCAGCAAGCCGTCGCAGAAAGCATGGATGGTCTGGATCTTCAGCCCGCCCGGCGTCTCCAGCGCCCTGGCGAAGAGCCGCCGCGCGACCGTCAATCGGGCCGCGTCGGTGATCGGCGCGTCCTGTCCTGCGACCGCCGCCAGATCCGCCCCCAGCCGGTCGTCGGGTGCCATCGCCCAGCCGCCCAGCATGTCGAAGAGCCGGTTCTGCATCTCGGCCGCTGCCGCCTTGGTGTAGGTCAGGCAGAGGATGCGCCCGGGCTCGGCGCCCTGCAGCAGCAGCCGCGCCACCCGCTGGGTCAGCACCCGGGTCTTGCCCGAGCCCGCGTTGGCGCCCACCCAGGCCGAGACCCCGGGATCGGCGGCGGCGATCTGTGCCCCGGTCGGGCGCTGGACCTCGGGAACGCTCATTCGAGACCGCCCCCGTCCCACTCACCGCGCCGGGCGAGGTGATCGTAGTCGCCCTCGAAGGCCTGCTTCTCGGCCCTCCCGCGCGAGATATAGCCGGTCTCGGCCCGGTCATAGGCGGCAATCAGGATTTCCAGCCGCGCCATATGCGCGGCGAGGGTCTCGGGCAGGTCGTCGACCCGCCGCTCGACGCCGCCATTGCCCGAGCCGGTCAGCCCCAGAAACATCCCTGCGCGCGTTTCCAGCGCGTCCAGCCCCTCGAAGCCCCCGGCCATCAGGATCGCCGCCTGCAGATGGAGCTGCTGGTTGAAGCCCGTATCGATCTGGTCCTTCGAGGGCGGCGCGCCCGCCTTGTAGTCGATTATCGCCGCATCGCCGGTGGCGAGGAGATCGATGCGGTCCGCCCGGGCCGTCAGGGTGAATTCGCCTGCGGGCGCTGCCATCGGCAGCGCGCCCTTGACCTCCAGCCCTTCGGGGCGGCCCGCCTCGCGCCGGGCTGCCTCGCCGGTCAGGAACCAGTCGGCGGCGCGCGCCAGCCGCGCCCGCCAAATGCGCCGGGTGTCCGGCCAGGGGACATCCTCGGCCAGCACCGCGTCGGCCGCCTCCAGCAGCAAGGCCCGCGCCCGGTCCGGGGGCGGCAAGCCGCCGATGGTGTCGCGCGCAAAGCGCTCCATGATCTTGTGGATCACCATGCCGCGCTCGCGGGTATTCGCCGGCCGGCCCAACGGGTCGAGCGGCCTGAGACCCAGCACCTTGTAGGCGTAGATCGCATATGCGTCGCGGATCAGCGTCTCGATCTGCGTCACCGACAGCTTGCGCGGCCGCGCCGCGACCGGCGGGCGCGGTTCCGGCCGCGGGGCGCGGTTCACGGGCATCTCGGGCTGATGCACAAGCGCCACCAGATCCAGCAGCTCCTGCCCGCGCCCGCGCATCGCCGCCAGCGCCGCACCTTCGTCCAACCCGCCCATCAGGTTCTCGAGCCGGATCAGCCAGCGCGAGGCGACCGTCGGCGCCCCCTCCAGCTTGCGCGACCGGGTCAGGATCACCTGCCCGCGCGCCGCGCCCTGCAGGAAGTCATGGGCCGACAGACCGATCCGCAGGTCCTGGCTTGGCAGCCCCAGCGTCTCGCGCATCGGCCTGCTCAGCCACGGGTCCGGAGGCGGGGGTGCGGGCCAGACCCCCTCGTTCAGCCCGCCAAGGATCACCAGGTCGGCGCCCTGGATACGTGCCTCCTGGGTGCCCCAGATCATCACCCTTGGATGCGGGCGCTCGGCCTCGGGCGGCAGGCTCTCGCGGCCAAGAAGGTTGCCGAGAAGCGTCAGATAGCCCTCGGCGGCCCCGTCGCCATGGGCGTCTGCGTTCCGTGCGAGCCGCTGCATGACCTCGTGCAGCCGCGCGCCCGCTTCCTGCTGCCAGACCTCCGGCGCGGCCTCGCCGGATTCGCGGCTCAGCGCCTCGGCGGCGGCGATATGCGCAGCGACGACTTCCGCCAGCGGGGCGTCCCCGGTCAGCGGCGCCGCCAGTTCCGCCAGGATCGCCTCGATCCGCGCCAGCCAGTCCAGCCCCTCGTCGGTTGGCGCAATTCTGGGGAAAGCGCCTTCGGGCGAGGGCTTCCATTCGGGCAGGCGCCCCGGCGGCAGTCCCGGCTGTGGGCGCTGGCGCAGCACCTCGAGCTCGTAGCGCCGAGCCAGCTCCAGATGCCGCCCGCGCACAATCCCCGGCCGGGCCAGCGGATGCTGCAGCAGCGCCGCCAGCCGCACCGGCGCGGCGCCGAGCGCGACCTCGGCCACATGCCGCAGGAACACCCCCGCCGGGCTCTGCGCCAGCGGCTGGCCCAGCGAATCATCGGGAAGCACGCCAAATCGGTCCAACTCGGCGGTCACCCGCCGTGCCAGGCTGGCATCCGGGGTGATCAGCGCGACCCGCACGGCTGGCGCCTCCAGCGCCCGGCGCATCGCCAGCGCAATGGCCGCCGCCTCGTGGCGCAGGGTCGGCGCCTCGACCAGGGTCAGCCCGGCGGTCGCCGCCTCGGCCTCCGCGGCCAGCGCCGGCGCGGCGCGCTGCCACGCATCGGTCACCGGCGCCGGGCGCAACGCCTGGACCAGCAACCGGAGCCGTGCGGTCTCGGGCATCCCGGTCCAGGGCAGCACATCGGCCGGCTGCATCTCCAGCCGCTGCAGCAAGCCCTTGAAGGGCGCCATCGGGTGCTCCGGCCCCAATTCCTGCCAGACCTCCGGGGCGATGTCGGGGTCGAAGCCCGGCAGCACCACCGCGCCTTGCGGCAACCGGGCGACCGCCGCCAGCAGATCGGCCGTCGAGGCGACCGATCCGGTCGAGCCCGCCGCGAGCACCGGATCGGCGGGCGGCGCGGTCTGCCACTCTGCCACCAGCCGCTCGATCACCAGCCGCTGACGGGCCTTCGGGTCCAGCGCGCCGCCCTCGGCTTCGGCGCGGATCTCGGGCCAGGCTTTGCGCGCGATATCGACGAACTTCAGTGTGTTCTGCCAGTGCGCTGCCACCTGTTCGGGCAGTTCGCCTGCCACCAGGCCATCAAGCGCGGCGGCGTCGATACCGTTCTCCTGCAACTCGTCCAGCAGCGCCCCCAACGCCTCGGACAGGTCCGGCGCAGCATTGACCCGGGCACCCTCGGCACGGCGCAGATAGTCCTCGACCAGCCGCGTCAGCCGCAGCTGGCGGCGCAGCGGATCGATCGCGGGCGGCAGGTCGCGGGCGGCCAGCGGGTCCTCGCCCAGTTCCGACAGCAGCGCCATGCGGGGCAGAAGGGCCGAGCCGCCGGCGGCCGCCAGCAGCGCGTCCTCGATGGCGCGCAGGCCCCGCCGGGTGTTGACCATCACCGTCGCCCGGGCCACGGAATGCGGCCGCGCGCCCGCCATCCGCGTCCACAATCCGCGTGCGAACAGGGTCGCGAAATCGGCGCCCGGCGGCAGG